>JAFQTF010000001.1 GCA_017409205.1 Oscillospiraceae bacterium
CCCAACATAATTAGTATAGCACAAAAGTTGTGGGAATGTCTATTCTCATTTTACCAGAAATCTATTGTCTTTTCTTATGGAACATCCCATCTTGAAAAATCCCAAAGGCAGATGTATTATGAAAATACAAAAAGGAGTGAGTCCAATGTACTAAGTAAACTCCCATAAAAACAAATCTATAGAAAGTAAGAGGTTACGTAAATGATGGAACCCAACAATTTCATGAGATAACCCTCGATGAATCAGAGTGATTAGCTGATACATCGAGGGTTATTTCTTTGCCGTTCACGCTCCGGAAGGGGCGATTTTTTATTGCCTGCTGTGCTCTGCCATGATATAGTGAATGTATCCGAATCCGAAGGAGCATCGCCTATGAAAAAGTATGCCATCAGCCGGGAGTTCTTCCCTTGGAATCTCTTTGCGCCACCCATCAGCGAGAAGTTTCTGGCCATGTCCGTTCCCCACATGAAGCCACCGAAGTCCCTCTGGCGGGACAAGGAACTGGATGTGACCACTCATGAGATCTCCAGCTACGACGGAGAGAAGATCACTTGCTTCGTTTTGTCTCCCAAGAATCTTCCTGCAAAAGCACCTTGTCTGATCTATCTGCACGGCGGCGGTTTTGTGCTGGAGGCGGCAGGCTACCACTACGGCAATGCCATGCGCTATGCCAAAGAGGTGGGCTGTAAGGTGGTGTTCCCCCTGTATCGGCTGGCGCCCCAGCATCCGTTTCCTGCCTTCTTTGAGGACTGCTATGCCGCTTTTTGCTGGGCTTACGACCACGCTGAGGAACTGGGCATTGATGTGGATCACATAGGCATCGGCGGTGACAGCGCAGGCTCCACCCTGGCAGTGGGCGTGTGCCTGATGGCAAGGGAGCGGAACCACCCGGTAAAATTCCGGTTCCAGATGCTCCCGTACCCTTACCTGGATGCCCGAAACGAAAGCGAATCCTGCAAGCAGTTCACCGACACGCCCATGTGGAATTCCAGTCTTTCCGACCGCATCGGCCCCATGACCAAGGTGGATAAAAATGATCCCAACTACGTCTGGTACTCTCCCGTGGAGGCAGAAAGCTTTGAGGGACTGCCCCCTGCCTACATCGAGACAGCGGAATTTGACTGTCTCCACGATGACGGCATCCTCTATGCCCAGCTTCTGCATAACGCAGGCATCGATGTGACCTTGAATGAAACCAAGGGCACCATGCATGGCTTTGACATTGCCACCAAAGCTCCCACAACCCTGGCGGCCATGGAGCAGCGGATTGCCTTTATGAAGCGGATGATTTGAGTTATGACAGATCATGAAAAAACATGGGATGCCGCGCTGCGGATCCAAACCTGCGGCCGGGATGAGCTGGGAGCGGACGAATACCACCACCCCTATGAGCCGACACCCTACGGCGTATTGGAACGTTTGGCAGACAGCGGGTTGATCGGCAAAGACGATGTGGTTCTGGACTATGGCTGCGGAAAAGGCCGGGTGGGCTTTTTCCTGTCCTGCCAAACCAGAGCCACTACCATCGGCATTGAATATGATGAGCGGATCTATCTGGGTGCATTGGAGAATCGGAAATCGACCATTTCCAGAATCAAGCCGGACTTTGTGCTGACCCGGGCGGAAGAATACGAAGTGCCCGCCCAAATCAACCGGTGCTATTTCTTCAACCCCTTTTCCGTGGAGATTCTTCATAAAGTGATGGCAAGGATCATCGAATCCTGGTATGAAAATCCCCGGGAAGTATTTCTCTTTTTCTATTATCCGGCGGATGAGTATATTTCCTGCCTGATGACCGTGGACGAGCTGGAATTCTACGATGAGATCGAATGTGATGACCTGTTTACAGGAAACGATTCCCGGGAACGGATCATGATTTTTCAGCTGCCTGGTTACGATAACTAAGGCAAACAAAGTATAAATCTGTTAGATGTACTTGAATTTGTCGCCAGAATATCCCAAAATGGGGGGTGGCTTAACAGTCCATTGACGGTTTTTCATGTTTGCCATAGAATAATGGGCAGAGGTGAACGGATATGACTGATAAAAAAACCTTTGGTTCATTCATAAGAGTCAAGCGGACAGAAAGAGGCTTTTCACAAAAAGACTTGGCTGAAATGCTGTTTATTACCGAGGGGGCTGTGAGCAAATGGGAACGGGGAATATCTTATCCTGACATTACTTTGGTTCCCGATATCTGCCGTGTTCTTGATATAAGCGAACACGAATTGATTACTGCATCAACCGATATGGACACAAGAAAAATGAAACAGGAAGCGCGGAAATTTCGTACCATTCGTAATACCTGGTTCCGGGTCCCGACGGTTCTCTATGGCATTGCCTTGACAACCTGTTTCATTTGGAATCTTGCAGTAGACCATACGCTTTCCTGGTTCTTTGTTGTGTTGGCTGCACTCCTTTGCGCCTTTACCTTTGTACCAACGGTTACCGGCTTTTTTGAGACGAAGAAGCTGCTTGCTTTTTCTGTTTCAACGTATTTGTCTATTTGCCTGCTTTTGTTTACTTGTGCGGTATACACCAATGGCCTGTCCTGGTTCTTAACGGCTGCTATCGGCTTCCTGATGGGGTATGTGGCGGTGTTTGTGCCTGTCCTGCTAACAAAAACAAATTACGCGCGCCATAAGTACGTCATTTCTTGTTCAGTCTTGTTTGTATTGACTGTTTTGATGATGATGCACATCCGTATCTGGCAGCCGTTTATGCTCGGTAATGCGATTTGGCTTGCTGCATACGGTTTTCTACCTGTAATTGCTTGTGCGGTAATATGTACTTTCCGTTTTAACGCATTTCTTAAGGCAGGAATCTGTACGGCTGTTGGCGGAATCATTCTGTATTGCGCAAATCATGTGATAGCATCCCTGTTAGGTCCACCTGATAATAAGCCCTATCAGGTGGACTTCCAAAACTGGGAAGAATGCCTGGATGGAAACATACAGCTGATCCTGTTGATGGTGTTCTTGGGTGTGAGTGTCGTCTTTTTGGCAATAGGATTCCTCAGAACGAATACAGACAGGAAACGGTAAATCCAATATGCCGAACAGCCGGGTATGACACAATAAGATTTACAAATCGTTTATGCGCTTCCTTATGGTTTCTGCTATAATAAATACAGAAACCCAAAGGAGGTAGCATGATGGAAAAATTCATTCCCTACGAGAAGCTCTCTAAAAAAGAAAAGCGCAAGATCGATCAGGCCAGACGGCAGACCTGGGGCGAGCTGAACCCCGTCACCAGAAAGCCCACCAACAGCAAAGCCTACAACAGAAGAAAGTCACAGGACTGGAATCGGGAACTGCCGCCTGCAGCCTGTGATTTTTTTGTTTGTTTTTCAAAAATATCTTGACATTCCCCCTTGTGGAAGGCTTATACTGGAATCAGGAAAGGCGGTGGGACACATGAAAATAAACGAAGTGGAAGCCTTGGTTGGAATTACCAAGAAGAATATTCGCTTCTATGAAGAGCAGGGGTTGCTCTCACCAAAACGGAACTCCGAAAACAGCTACCGTGAATATGGAGAAGAAGAGGTGCAGACCCTGCGCAGGATCAAGCTGCTTCGGAAACTGGGTGTTCCCATTGAGGAGATCCGGCAGATGTTCAGTGGCACCCATACTGTGGCTGACGGAATGCAGCGGCATTTGATCAGCCTGGAGCGGGAACGCCGGAATCTGGATCAATCCATTGCCCTCTGCAGGGAACTGCAATCCATGGATATTCCCATCAGCGCATTGGATACCGAGGGTGTTCTGGCGCAGATGGAAGAAATGGAGAAAGGCGGCACATCCTTCCAGAATAAGCAGGCGCAGGATATTCGGGTTCGGTACATCGCACCGGTGATCGTTACTGTGAGCATGGTGGTTCTGATGATCGGTATGAGTGCCCTGATCCTTTGGGCCTACAAGGTCTCACCGGATGATGCTCCACCTGTGTGGTCCCTGTGGTTCACAGTGGGAATATTTGCCGCTATTGGCGGCGGTGTGGTGTTAGCGCTTATGCAGCGGATCAGGGAAATCAGGAAGGGAGAAATTGATGATGCAAAACGATATTAAGAAAAGCAAAAGAAAAGCTCCCATTATCTGCGCAGCAGTTGTGATTGCCTTTCTGGGAATTTTTCTGGCAACCATTTTGTTTCCTCTGATTGGCGAGGTCGCGGGCGAAGCCCTGGTTGTGGGGTTCCTGTTGATCTACGGCGGTGTGATCATTGCCGTAATTTTGGGTGTCATCGCTGCTTTGCGCCAGCGGCTGAGGGAAATCGAAGGCGGTGAGGAAGAAGATGCCAAACAATATTAATGAGGCAGCACAGAAGCAGCGCCGCCGGGATGCCTGGAAAAGTGCGATCATTGCAACAGCGTGGATGATATTGTCAGCATCCATGGTTTTATTGCTCCGACATTTTTATGTGCCGGAAGGTTTTTGGAGCGCTGTGATGCTGATTGCCGGATTGCTGGAACTGGGGATGATCATCCCTGTCTGGATATTACTCAAAACAAGACTCAAAGAAATTGAAGGAGGAGAAGAAGATGCTGCTGCTCAATATTGATCATGTTCCCGGACGGGAAATCGAAGCACTGGGAATTGTAAAGGGAACGGTGGTCCAGTCCAAAAATTTCGGCAAGGACTTCATGGCCGGCATGAAAACCCTGGTTGGCGGTGAAATCACCGGCTATACTGAAATGCTGGTGGAAGCCCGTCAGATCGCTACCAAACGAATGGTAGATGAAGCCAACGCCATGGGTGCCGATGCCATCGTCAACATCCGGTTCGGCTCTTCGGCTGTGATGCAGGGTGCAGCCGAGGTTATTGCCTATGGTACAGCGGTCAAGGTAAAATAATATGATCAAACCCCGGAACTGGAAGCGTGGGTATCACGAAACCAGTTCCGGGACTTTTGTTTGCATCTGTGTCGTTTCTGCGCTATAATGGTCCCAAACGAGTGGGAGGGATCGGTATGTTCCAAAACAAAGTAATCGTCATCACCGGCGGTGCGGGTGGTATCGGCAAGTGTATTGCAGAGGAATTTACAAAGCAGGGGGCCCGCGTATGCGTCATTGACTGCATCGAAGGCGACCACTATGTGGGCGATATTGCCGATAAGGCTACTTTGGAAGATTTTGCCGGGACGGTCATCCAAACGTACGGCAGGGTGGATGTGCTGGTGAACAATGCGCCGCCTGTGTTCATGGGCATTGAGGAATGCAGCTATGAGCAGTTCCAGCGGTCCATGGACATCGGTGTCACGGCTCCTTTTTATTTAAGCAAACTGTTTGCTCCGTATTTTGCTGAAGGCGCCAGCATCATCAACATTTCCTCCTCCCGGGATCGGATGAGCCAGCCCCAGAGCGAAAGCTATACCGCCGCAAAGGGCGGTATTTCCGCGCTGACCCATGCCCTGGCGGTGAGCTTTGCAGGAAAAGTGCGGGTCAATTCCATCAGTCCCGGCTGGATCGACACCGCTTACACCGTCTACAAAGGTCCTGACGCCCTCCAGCAGCCGGCGGGCCGGGTGGGTAATCCGCTGGACGTTGCCCACATGGTTCTGTTCCTGGCGTCTGACAAGGCGGGCTTTATCACCGGCGAGAATATCTGCATCGACGGCGGCCAGACAAGGCTGATGATCTATCACGGCGACCACGGCTGGACGCTGCAGGAGTAAGCCATGACACTGAAAGAGCGCGCTTCCTTGCTGAAACGGGACATTCCGGCTGTCTTTCTGGCTCTGAAGAAAGAAGAAACCCCGCGTTCTGCGAAAATACTGGCATTTTTTACCGTTGCTTACGCCCTGTCGCCCATCGATCTGGTGCCGGATTTTGTTCCGGTGCTGGGTTATCTGGATGATGTGATCCTCCTGCCGGCGATGGTGGCCCTTACAGTGAAGCGGATCCCCGATGACGTTTTTCAGCGCTGCCGTGCGGAAGCAGAAGGCATGTGGCAGGATGGAAACCCCAAAAGATGGTATTACGCAATTCCCATTGTTGCGGTGTGGCTGGTGATTTTCACAATGATCGGAAAGGCTTTTCTATAACAGAGGAACGCCCCCGTCCGTTTGGACGGGGGCGTATTGTATATCCTGTTTTTACTTTGCCAATTCCGCCAGGGTATTTCCGGCAATGCGGTAAACTGTCCAGTCTTTCATTGGTTCTGCCTTCAGGGACAGGTAGAAGTCGATGCTGGGCTGGTTCCGGTCCAGGCACCACCATTCCAGGCGTCCACAGCCCCGGTCCACAGCGATTTTTGCCAGCTGCTTTAGCAGGCCCTTGCCGTAGCCCCGGCCCCGGAATTCCGGCTTCACATACAGGTCCTCCAGATAGATGCCTGCCCGGCCCAGGAAGGTGGAGAAGTTATGGAAGAACAGGGCAAAGCCCACTTCCTGCCCATCTGCCAGGGCGAAGATTACCTCTGCCTTTTGTTTTTCAAAAATCCACTCCCGCAGCAGCGCCTCGGTGGCGACCACTTCATTCAGCATTTTTTCATACTCGGCCAGTTCCCGGATGAATTGGAGGATCAATCCCACATCAGCCTCTGTCGCAAAACGATATTTTATCTGATCCATTGACTTACCCCTTTATAAATTTTCGTAAATGCGCCATGGCAATGGCGTCGTGCTTTTTCCCAAAGCCGTGAGCACCGCCTTCAATGATGTGCAGCCTGGCATTGGGATAAGCCCGCTGTGCCTGCAGGGAATAGTCCGGCTTTACGATGCTGTCCTTAGTGCCGTGGACGATCAGAACGGGCCCCTGGTAGGGCTTGATTTCCGCATAGGGATCCATATCGATCACATCGGCCACATAGCACCGTCCCAGCTTCATGGGACCGCAGTTCAGGCGTTCCGGGATATTCTTGGGGTCAAATTTGGCGAACATCATCCTGCCCGCCCGGGCATCGTCGGGGATGCACAGGGCCGGATAGAACAGCACCAGTTTACTCACCAGACCGGGATGCTTCGCAGCCACCAGCGCAGACACAAAGCCACCCTGGCTGCAGCCCATCAGAACAAGCTCCCTGCCGTTATAGGACAGGCGCTGAACATATTCGATGACCGCTTCCAGATCCTGCACCTCTGTCAGCACGGACATATCGGTGGTTGCGCCGTCGCTTTTGCCCCGCTTCGCCACACTGCCGCCGCAGAAGTCAAAGCAGTAAGCGCAATAGCCCATCCGGGCCAGCTCTTTGGCATACTGCCGCACTGTAGCCTGCCATGCCATGAAGCCGTGACTGACAATGGCAACAGGAAGATTTTCACCTTCGGGGCGATACTCCGTGCCCCGGATGGTCAGGTTGCCCCGCTTGCATTCAAAGGTGGTTTCCGTGATGGGTTCCTGAAGTTTTCGTTTCTTTTGGGAATCAAACATTGTTATCACACTCTCAAATGTTCAGAGTATCCGTCCAGGCTTTGACAGAAGCAACGCTCTGTCTGCCATTGAGCAGCTTTCCTTCGGTGATTTCGGTATCGGCGGACACACTCACTTTCAGTTCCTCTGCGGTCTTGCCAAATTTGCTGCCGCCGGAGGTAGCGAAGAGAATGATCTTCTTGCCGGAGAAATCAGCGCTCTCCAGGAAGGTATTGATGATGGTGGGAGCCACATACCACCAGATGGGGAAGCCCAGGAAGATCACATCATATTCAGCGATCTGCAGGTTGCTTTCCGCAATTTCCGGGCGAATGGATTTGTTGTTCATTTCCACGCTGCTGCGGGACTTTCTGTTCATCCAGTTCAGGTCCGGGCGGGTGTAAGGCGTCTGCGGCCGGATTTCATGGATGTCTGCACCGAGGGCTTCTGCCAGCAGCTTCGCAGCTTTGGCAGTACGGCCTGTGGCAGAAAAATAGGCTACCAGTTTTTTGCTCATGTTTATTCTCCTCTCAATCCCGGGGGGATGTCGTCTGTGGGCACAATGAAGGCACCAGATCCCCTGCCTGCGTTGGAAGCGGCAGCGGGGGAGGCTGACCGCGCCATTATCATTCAGGAATGTGGAGGACGAACCGTTCATCTCCGCCCACCATCCCGGAACAAAGGTACAGTTTTGCCGCTGTAACCGGCATGTGCGGTTCGGCTGGAAAAAAGAAGCGCTCCTGTCTCTGGTCTGGCAGTATGACAGCGCAGTTACTCGGCAGAAAGAAGTGTCAGAAATGGAAGAATATTCTTCTCAATAAAAGAACGACCACCAAACCGACTGCGGCAGTCAGCGCTATCAGTACGGTAATCTGATAGGGCCGCTTGCCGATTTCCTGATGTTTCTCCAGCTCATCCAGCCGTTTTCCCTCCATGAAGGCAACGATCTCCTTGTAGGTGTGAATATCGTGGACTTTTTTGTACTTCTCAATACGCCATCCCCACCATATGGCAGCGCCGCTCCATAAGAGCCAAATCACAATTCCCCATTCCTTGAGATACCGCAGTAAAGGCATCGGCAGAACGATCATACCCACAAGGAAAATCGTATAAATTCGGCTATCCCTTCTGAAGATTCGGATATCTTCCGCTTTGATTTCATCTTTCATTTGCTCCAGATCTCCTTTCACAAGAATGTCCAGAGAAACGCCAAACACGCTGCTCAGAAGCACCAGACTGCGAATATCCGGGTAGTTCCGGTCATTCTCCCAGTTTGAGATCGTCTGCCGGGTCACATATACCATGTCCGCCAGATCATCCTGGGATAGTTTCCGTTCTGTGCGATATTTTCTGATCTGCTTTCCGATTTCCATTTGGCATCCCTCCTGGGGTCATCTTAATCCGGAGACTGACACTTCGCAATCAAAGGTCTTTGACAGCGGGGACTTGCGGGGTGTCAAAAGTGTTTTACACCGGTTTTTCGTCAGTTTGAATCCTGATCGATCAGATATGCCCGGCAGGGGGCGCCATCGGCGCCACCCAGATTCAGGGGAGCAGCGCTGAGGAAATAAAAGCCCTCGGGGACATCCTGCAGGACGATGCCCTCCAGGAGTGCGATCCCCCGGCCCAGCAGGATCAGATGCACCTGCATGGGGGCATCCTCCGGCCCTACGGTCTGGCCTTCGCAGCCAAGAAGCCGGATACCGGAGGCGGCAAAGACCTCTGCAGCCTCCGCGGTGACGGTGGCCTTACCGGCGATCAGGAGCCGCGGCCGGCCTCCGGCGCTTTCCAGAATATGGCAGGCGTCGGTGGCAGTCAGTTCCCCCTGCCGGCGGGCAACAAAGCAATCCCCCACAAAGGTCTGGAGATCCATCTGATCCACGGTTTTCCCCTTGGGAAGAAAATGGAAGGGAGCATCGATATGGGTGCCGTTGTGTGCGCACATGGAAAAGACACTCAGATTGTAAAGATCCCCGGCTTCCGTGGCGCACAGCACCTGCTTTTCCGGTGCCGGATCGCCGGGATAGACGGCGCAGGAAAAGACTTCCTGACTGATATCGTAAATCTTCATGGGGGTACTCCTTACAGATTTTCTTTTATTTTACCGATAGAAGAAGCCTGTGTAAACAAAAAGTTTTGCAGGGCATTATTCTTGCATCCTGTCGGCTTGTGTATTATAATGGCGTCAAATCAATTTCAGAATAACAGGAGGTCAAAACCATGGAACGTGTATGCAAATTTTTGAAGGACGCCGGTGTTTACTATCTGGCAACGGTGGAAGGGGATCAGCCCCGGGTGCGTCCTTTCGGTACTGCCCACATTTTTGAAGGAAAGCTCTATATTCAGACCGGCAAGGTAAAGCCCACCTCCCGTCAGCTGAAGGCCAATCCTAAGGCGGAGATCTGCGCCTTCCACAATGGCACCTGGGTCCGCATTGCGGGAGAACTGATCGAGGATGACCGGGTGGAGGCCAAGAAGTCTATGCTGGATGCTTATCCCAATTTGCGGGGTATGTATGATGAGAACGATGGCAATACCCAGGTCCTGTATTTCCAGAATGCAGTGGCGACGTTCTCTTCCTTTACCGCAGCTCCGGAGATCGTGAAATTCTGAAAATGACAAAAGAGGAAGTGCCCGGCACTTCCTCTTTGACATTTATGGGCAGGGCGAGGCGCAATTACAGCGTGACGCTGCCGATATAGACATGATCTGGCAGCTTTTGCGGTGTTTCCACACGTAAAAACCGGAAGGAAGCTTCATTTGCCACATACAGGTGGGCCAAAGCAATACCGATATCCAGCCGGGAACCCTTCTTCGCGCAGTACAAATGGATGGTATTGCCTTCATGGGTGAAAAACCATGGCTGACTGTTGACAGCAGAGGGGGCCAGCCGGGCAGGCTCCAGCCCGGGATCAGACATGTCGGTGATCTGCTCCATGGATTTGCGTTTGAATCCCTTCAAATCATGGCGCAGCTGGGAGCCCTTGGGATGTCCGAAAGCCAGCATAATGACAAATTTCATATCTGCTACCCCGGGGGCGGTTTTGGGATTCATCCGGCCCATGCCCAGCCAGCAGACACCCAGCCCCAGGGTCTGTAAATACAGATCCATCTGCTGGAACAGAAAACCAATGTTTTCCAGGTAGCCTTCGGTTTCTTCGGAATAGATGGCGATGACCTGGGGGGTGGTCCAGGGGCAGATGCACTTGACCTGACTCCGGGGGACAATGTCCATCCGGACCTTGATCTCCGGATACAGGGGCTTCGGCTCAAAGGACAGGATCTTTTCGATCATTTCGGCATCCACCGGCTTGCCCGTAAAGCTCCGGCAGGACTTGCGGTGATAAATCATTTCCTTCAGAGTCATAAAGTTACCTCCTGATCCAATCTGTGAGCATCCGGGTGTACCGTTCCGGATGGTTGATGCTGAGATCTCCATGGCGCAGACCGGGAAGGATCTCCATACTGCTTCCCGGGATCGCCTTGTGCAGCGCCTTTGCGGAGTCCCGGATGGACGTTTGTTCCCGGGAGCCTGCCACGATCTTGACAACGGCTGTTGTTTTTGAAAGAGCGGGCTTGATGGCATACAGGCTGTTGGCCTTCAGGAAGGCGATCATATCCTCTTTGCGGATTTTGCAGGTATCCCGGAAATAATCCTGGAACAATGCTTCTGGAATTCCCAGATAGGCGGCCTGCAATTTGGCAAACCACTTCTGCCGGACAAGTCCATAGCTCATGCCAAAAGCAGGGCCGATCAGTGCGGCAGTCAGTTTCATGGGCTTGACGAGCGTGCTTTCAAGCAGGGCATAACGACAGATATCAGGCCGCTGGGACAGCATCTCCACGGCGATCTGCCCGCCCAGAGACAGGCCGGCGATGGCGAGAATTTGTCCGCCCCAATGACTGTCGATATAGTCGATGATGCGTGCGGCATTGTCTTCGATGGTGGTGAAGGGGGCGTCGCTGCCGGCATGACCATCCAGTACCGGCAGAACCACATGGTGTTCCTCTGACAGAGCCTGAGCAGCGGCGCCATAATTCCACCAGGACAGCCCGCCGCCGTGGAGCAGCAGGATGATTTCCGGGTGCTGCTGTCCAAATTCCATTACAGTCATGGGATCACCTCACATTTCCTTCCGGGATGGGTTCCTGATTTAATTGTATCATAGATATTGCAATGCGCAATCCTGATTTTGGAAGTTTTCCGGCGAAACAGGCTTTTTATTCTGCGTCATCGGGCTGCTGGCCATCGTGGGGCAGCCATTTGCACTCCGTCAGGCTGAGGTCTGTGAATACCGCCCGGAAGGAGGAATCCTCGGGGGAACAGGCGTAGATGCCAAACCGGATGGCTCCGGCACCTTCCCACAGGTGGCAGATGCGCATCTGGCGGAAGGAAACACCGTCTTCGGAACATTCGATGCAGTAGTCGCTTCTGCGGCGGCTCAGGCGATACCACATGGTTTTTACTGTGGCAGGAATGTCAGTGGTGGCCCAGTCGGAGTAGCCGTGGTTGGTGACCACGCTGCCCAGCCGCTGAAAGTGTTCATTTTCATATTCCACAGAGCCTTTCAGCCAGTTGTCGCTGTTTAGGTAAAGGACGATTCCGCACTGGTCGAACCGGTGATGGCTGCCGGAAAAATCGGTCTTCACTGTGAAGGAAAAGAATTCTTCATCGGTTTCCAGCTGCAGTACCGGGGCATTGTCATTGCGGAAGCCGTAGTAGGTGCGCTGCCACAGGTCGGTGTGTGGCTCTGTTTCGATGACGATGCGCGCATCGGCAAGGGAGAAGATCTTCGGGGGTCTGGTCCAGACCAGACGGGCGATATCAAAAGACATAATGGATGGCCTCCTTTTTTAAAGTAATCTTAGCAGAGACAAAGGGGATTTGCAAGGAGGAAAGACTGTGCGGCAATAAGTGCAAAAAACGGGAGCGGATGCTCCCGTTTTTCGTTATCGGTAATCGAAACCGGACTCGCCGGGGACAGGGGGAAGCTGCCGGATCGTCTTTTCTGTAATGTCGATCCGGGGGATGGCTTCCAGGGCAGAGATCAGATACCGGATCCGGTTTTCCGGCCCCTGCAGCTGCGTCAGAACAGTGCCGTCCGGCAGGTTTTCGCACCAGCCGGTGAGGCCAAGGCGCATTGCCAGTTCCATGGTTTCATAACGGAAACCCACACCCTGAACCCTGCCGGAGAAGGTGATCTGCCAGCGGCAGAGGGTATCCTCCGGGAAATCCGGCAGCGGAACCGGAGCCTGATCCAGCAAAAACTGCTCCCACAGAGCTTTCAGTCGTTTCAGGATCATGACTGACCTTCCCTTGCGCGGCTCCAGCTGTGCATCTTCTCCCGAACCTCCGGGGTGATATCCCAGACAAACCGGAAGACGATCCAGCTGCCCAGTGCGCACAGGGCCGGGAACAGCAGGCACAGCACCTTGATGCCCAGAATGGTGGCGGGGGTTTGGACAGCGGCAGCTACATTGTAGCCGATGAGCCCCAGCACGGCCACGCCGAAGGAGGCACCCAGCCCCTGTCCCAGACGGCGGAGCATATTGAAGGTGCCGTTGATGGAGCCCTCTGTCCGCTTGCCGGTGAGATATTCGTTGTACTCAATGGCTTCGCTGAGCATACCCCACTGCATCATATTGCTCAGGCCCGAAATGCCGCCGGCCAGAGCCGTGAGGATCATGTGTACCCATACGTGGATGGGGGTGAAGATATGCAGGGCAAACAGCAGTACGTACAGCCCGAAGCCCAGCAGCAGACTGCCGTGGAGCACCTTCTGGGTGCCCATTTTCCGGGAGAGCTTGGGAACGGCAGACATACATACCAGACTGACAGGCATGGTCAGGATGGAGCCCATGCTCATCAGGGCGATGCTGCCCAGCACATCGGCATACATATAGGTACTGAGGCTGCCGCCTACGCTCATAAGGATGCCCTGAAGCATACCATGGATGCACAGCGCCACAAAGGCCCGGTTTTTCCGGAAAACTTCCAGAATATCCGTGGCCCGGATGGGTGCGGCATTTGTGGTTTGGAAGGAGGTGTTCCGTTCTTCAGTGAAGGTGTAGTACAGCATCAGGGCGATGAAGCCGCCCACCGCGCAGACCGTGACGCCAAGACCATAGCCCAGGGCCGGGTTCTTTTCGAAGGAGGAGATGATCAGGGGGAAGGCTACCTGGATACCGATGTTGCTGATCATGGCGCCGATGCCCCGGGCGGAGGAAAGGTCAGCCCGCTCGGTGTCGGTTTTTGCCATGGCGGACAGCAGACCGCCCAGAGCGATGCTGTGGATGGCATAGAACAGCTCATACATCAGATAGGTCACAAAGGCTACCACCAGCCGGGAGGCACCGGTGACCCAGCCCGGGGCGGTGAACACCAGAATGGCGCTGATGGACAGCAGCGGCGATATCCGCAGGATCCAGGGACGGAATTTGCCCTGGGGATGGCGGCTCCGGGCAAAGGATTTGTCCAGCATTACGCCCACGATGGGGTTGCTGACCGCGTCGAAGATCTTCCAGATCAGGGTCATGGCGGCAATGATGGCGGTGTCGATGAGAGCTACATTGACATAATACCGGGTGGTGAAGGCTGTCATCAGGGAGAAGGTCATGCAGCCGCCGAAGTCACCCAGAGCATAGCCGATGCGGTGACGGACGGTGAGGGGAGAATTGGGATGGGACATGGAAACGCCTCCGAAAAATAATTTGATCCTATCTTATCAGAGCGGCTTGCATTTTGCTGTGACATGTGTCACAATAAAAAGAAAAAGGTGGTTTTATGAGAGAAATCCGGGACCCGGCGCTGCTGGAGGAATATATCCGAAAATACCGCATCCGCTCCTATTTTGATACGGCGGAGCTGCCCTTCCGGCTGTATGAGTATGCACCGGGAGAGTTGATCAACGTGGTGCATCCCATGGAGGAAAGCCTGAAATTCATTGTGGACGGCGTGTTCGACCACTATATGCTGCAGGAGGACGGCACACCCTATCTCATTGCCCACTGTGTGGGCTATGGCTTTATGGGGGAACTTGCCTTTTGCAGGCAGCAGCCCCAGAATCGGTTCCAGGAGGTCATGGAAACCCTGCGGGCGGTGGAGCTGCCTCTGGAGCCCCTGCGGGAGACGCTGGAACAGGACAACCGGTTTCTCCGGTTCCTGCTGGATACCATGGCCCACCGGATGACCCAGTCCGTGTACCGTTATTCCAGTATGAGCAGCGCCGAAACGTCGCTGCTGGCCTATCTGCGCTGGAGCTGCCCGGATCACAGCATCCACAATGTGACGGAAACAGCCTACCACCTGAATTACAGCCGCCGCCAGCTTCAGCGGGCGCTGAAGGATCTGACGGACCGGGGGGCGCTGATCAAACTGGGAAAGGGAAAATATGCCCTCAGCAGTATGGAAAGGGATAAAAGAAGGAGATGATCCCTGCTGCCGGCACAAAAGTGTGATCATTGGCCGGAATACAGCGGGGAGATTTCGGTTGCAAGAACAGGGTGGGTATGATATCATAATAAAGATACATTTGTTCCAGAAATAGGGACGGAAAGAGGTGGCTCATGGTTGGTTCCATGATTATGTTTGTATTGCTGATTATTTTTTATATCCTCATTGCTGACATCATCACCATTTTCTTCCGGCTGACAGGCATGACGGAGGAGCGGGCACGGTTTCAGGTTATCTCCCTGCTGACCAATTCCGGCTTTACCACCCAGGAAAGCGAGGCAGTGGTGACCTCCAAGATCCGCCGCCGGCTGGCCCGGGCCACCATGCTTTTTGGCTATGCCTTTACCGTGACTATCCTTTCCACCACGGTCAATGTATTTATGACTATGAGCGATTCCGAGCTGGGTGCGATGCTGCTGCTGTTCCCGGCCCTGCTGGTGGTGCTGGGCGGTTTCTGGATGATGCGCCGGTCTATGTATCTGAAGACCATTTTTGATGGATGGATCGAGCGGATCGGCAGCCGGATCATGTTCGGCAAGGACCGGAATCAGGTGGTTCTGGTGGAAGAGTATGGTACCATGGTGGTGGCCCACATCTATCTGCACACGGTGCCTCCAATTCTGCGGGGCGTTACTCTGGCGGAATCCGGCATTATGTCAGACCATAGTTTGATGGTGATGCTGGTGAAGTCTGAGGAGGGAGATGCCCAGCAGGCCAACGGCGGCACCATTCTGCAGCCCAAGGATACCATCATGGTGCTGGGCAAGCGGAAGACCATCCGGGATGTGTTTGAAAGCATTGAGATCACCCGGGACGAGGATCCTGAGCCGATCTATGTCCATAACAAATAAATGGAACGCCCGGCGAAAGCCGGGCGTTTTTGATCTCCGGGCCTCTTTACAACCCCGAAAACCGGTGATATGATATAGGAAATCAGCCGAAAAAACGAAAAAGGAGGGGCAATATGTCTCAGGCAAATCCCAGAAAATACCTTTTTGAATCCATGCCCATTCCCCGGGCGGTGATGCAGCTGTCCATTCCCATGGTGCTGACATCCCTGGTGACGGTGATCTACAATCTGGCGGATACCTTCTTTGTGGGTATGCTGAATGACCCGGTGCAGAATGCGGCGGTGACACTGGCTTACCCTGTGATGCTGGCCTTTTATGCTATCAACAATCTCTTCGGTGTGGGTACCTCCAGCATGATGAGCCGCAGCCTGGGCAGGGGAGACCATGAAATGGTGCGCAACAGCTCTGCCTTCGGCTTCTATGGCGCCATGTTCAGCGGACTTGCCTTTGCCCTGCTGTGCACCGTGCTGAAAACGCCTCTGATGAATCTTCTGGGTGCGGACGAGACCACCTGGGAAGCAACGGCCAACTATATGCTCTGGACAGTGTCCTGCGGCGCCATGCCTGCCATTTTGAATGTGGTGCAGGGACAGATGGTCCGGGCAGAGGGCAGCGCCGTACATGCCAGCATTGGCACCATGTCCGGCTGTATTCTGAATATTATTCTGGATCCTATTTTCATCCTGCCCTGGGGACTGAATATGGGTGCGGCCGGTGCCGGTCTTGCCACTTTCCTGAGCAACTGCCTTGCCTGCCTGTACTTCCTGATCCTGGCACGGGTGAAGAAGGGAAATACCTTTATCAGTCTGGATATCCGGAGGCTGAAGAAGCTGAGCCGGGAAGTGGTGCTGGGTATTCTGGGCGTGGGTGTGCCTGCCTCCATCCAGAATCTGCTGAATGTTACTGGTTCCACCATCCTCAACAACTTCACTGCGGGCTATGGCGCAGCTGCTGTGGCAGCCATGGGTGTTTCCCATAAGGTGAATATGCTGCCCATCCAGATCTGTATGGGCTTCTCTCAGGGCATCATGCCTCTGGTCAGCTACAATTATGCCAGCGGAAACCGGAAGCGCATGAAAAACAGTGTGTTTTTCTCTGCTTCCATCATTCTGCCCATCATGCTGCTGGTGACGGTGGGATACTGGTTCGGTGCGCCGAATCTGATCCGGCTGTTTATGGACAATGCCGAGATCGTGGCCTACGGCACCCGGTTCCTGCGGGGCATGTGCCTGGGTATGGTGTTCCTGTGCATCGATTTCATGGCGGTTGGCGTGTTTCAGGCCCTTGGCATGGGTAAGCGGGCTCTGCTGTTTGCGATCCTGCGGAAAGTGGTGCTGGAGATCCCGCTGCTGTTTATCCTGAACTGGCTGATGCCTCTGTACGGCCTTGCCTACGCCCAGTGTCTGGCGGAGGCGATCCTGGCCGCTGCGGCAGTGGTGATCCTGCTGAAGATTTTCCGGCAGGAGGAATGAGCATACAGATACCGGCAGTCCGCAAGGTCTGCCGGTATTTTCTGGCTACCGTGATTTTATCACAGAATATTCGCAGAGACTATGGTATTCTGTGATCATAAAGAAAAAACAACGCTGAAACAACTGGAGGAAACAGTATGAAAAAGTTTTATATCTGCCGTCACTGCGGCAATCAGATCGAAATGGTTCACGATGCAAAGGTTCCCGTTTTCTGCTGCGGCCAGAAGATGGAATATCTGGAGCCCAATACCGTGGAAGCCAGCAATGAAAAGCACATCCCTGTTGTCTCTCTGGAGGGCAGCAAGGTGATCGTCAATGTGGGCTCTGTTGACCATCCCATGGTTGCTGAGCACTTCATTGAGTGGGTCTATGTGGAGACCGAGAACGGCGGTTATCGCAAGGATCTGCATCCTGACTCTGCGCCCCATGTGGAATTTGAACTGGGTGAAGATAAGGCAGTTGCAGTGTATGCCTACTGCAATCTCCATGGCCTGTGGATGACAAAATTATAATAGCATAATGAAATAAAACGCCTGTTCTCCTACAGAACAGGCGTTTTTGAAATTTTTCGTTTGAATTTTTGGAAAGGGCCTGATAAAATAAAGGAAAGAGTGCATGGCTGCTGCCTGCTTCACCGGCATACGGAGCGGACCGTCCCGGCGCACATCATCTCTTGAATGTTGCCTGCAATCGCTGCCGCGGATTGGGGCAGAGGGAGGTGTAAAGCCATGAAACGTGTCAAGGCAGCATGCATCCTGCAGACGCTGGTGTTCCAGCAGAAGGAGGACTGCGGTTTCAGCCGGGAACAGATCCTGAATATGAACCGGCAGGAACTGAACCGCTACAAGCAGTCCCTGGAGCGTACCCGCACCCGCTATCAGATTGACAGTGAAGAAGAGCAGGAGAACGGCTCCATCGTCATCCGTGTTCGCAAGCAGTACAACGACAAAGCGGATGTCAGTGAATATTTCGCATAAAAATCACCGCCCGGAGGTTCCCTCCGGGCGGTGATTGTGTGTTTCCGTAAATGATCGTTTATGCGGGCAGTGCCCGCTGACATCTCGTGCCTTTGGTGCGACAGTCATCTTGCATCCTTAGGGCTCGCCCGATTCGACAAAACGCAAAAACCGATGGATTATTTATGAAGTTTCGTATCGGGCTGACCACCCATTGGTGTTGGATGACTGATGCAGTTTAGGCTCGAATTATCTGCGGCGATACGCCGCTAAACGATCATTTATCTGTTCAGCAGCTGTTCCAGGAGGGCTTCGTCTGCCTGATGGTATAGTCTGCCGTCGAATTTCAGATTGGGGCCTTTGCCACACATGCGCATGCAGGGGGTAAATTTCAATGTCACCTTGCCGGGATAGGCGGCGCAGAGGGCTTCCGCTTTCGCAGCCAGGGCGGTTGCCTTACCGCAGTTTGGTCCGGCGCACAGCTCCAGGATATGGGTATCCGCCAGCCGCAGCCGGGGGATCCGGCGAATGACCGCCAGTAAAAAGGTTTCCTTAATTCCGTAAAAAGCGGCAATTTCCGGCAGCAGCCCCCTGGAGATACTGCCCTGATCCTGCTGGATTTCTCTCAGCAGCGAGATCAGCGCGTTCTGATCTGCCGGAGCGCCCTGCTTTTTGTAATATTCCATTGCTTCGGTAAGATTCCAGGCCATGGGTTCTCCTTACTTGTAATAGATGGGCTGCAGCAGCCGCTCCAGGGTGAGGGCATCAATGGAACTGATCAGTTCACCGGTGGCATAGTAGGTGCCGATGACGCCTTCGCAGATCCGGCGGCACAGCCGTTCCAGATCCCGGACACCATCCTCAGGACAGCGGTGGATCATTTCCTCCACTGCGTCATCCTCCAGCCGCAGGGCTTCGGGATGGGCGCAGACCTCGTCCAGCGGATCCACCAGATAATCCAGACAGTCCAGCCGGTATTCCACCGTGAGCCGGGGCCACATGTGTTTTTCCACGATCCACTTCTTGTCTACGCTGCGGTAGGGAGGAAGCTGCACAATATCCATCCGGTCTTTCAGAACAGGAGACAGAGGCTCCAGACGGTTGGCGGTGGCAATGAAGATCACGTTGGACAGATCCATGGAGAAACCAAGAAAATTATCCACAAATTTGCTGCGGTCGGAATCCAGTACATCCAGCAGCACACTTTCCGGGTCACCGTGCTCCTTGCTGTCGCCCATTTTATCGATCTCGTCCAGAAGGATCAGGGGACAGAAGCTTTTGCCCCGGATCAGGGCATCCACGATCCGGCCGGGGCGGGCATCCTTAAATATGGTCTGGGTGCCCCGGAGAAACAGGGAGTCGGAAATACCTGCCAGAGATATTTTGATGAAGGGCCGCCCCATGGCTTTGGCCACAGAGGAGGCGATGGAAGTCTTGCCCACGCCGGGGGGCCCCACCAGCAGCAGAACCGCACCGTAATTTTTGCCCAGATGCTTCTGACAGGCCATGTAGCGCAGCACTTTTTCCTTGATATCGAACATGGCATAGTGGGTTTTGTCCAGCATTTTTTTCGCCTTGGGCAGATCCACATCCGGGATCCGCATATCACACTGCCATGGCAGCTTCAGAAGGGTATTCAGGTATGCTTCCTTGATATCCGCTGGATCCAGTTCGATGAGATAGTCCTGCAGTTCCACCGGCATACTTTCAAAAAGCTCCGGGCTGATGCGCCGCTTCAGGCGGTACTTCAGCTGGTCATGGCGGGTCAGCTCCTGTTTTTCGTCCATAGGGTTCCCTCCAATACAGAAAATGGGCAGTCCCCAAAGGCCGCCCCAACATATTCAGCATAGCACAATCGATTGTATAAGTCAACCGAAAAACCATTAATAATCGGAAGTTCTCCTATCTGCATAGGTTATATCCAACTTTTTTATGAAATATTCCATCTTGAAAAAATGGGCTTCCGGCGGTATCATAAAAGTACAAAAAAGGAGTGAGTCCAATGTACTAAGTAATCAAACTCCAACATATCGTAGAAAGAGAGGTTACCCAATGATTGATCCCATCATCCAATAATAACCCCTGATCGATGAAACAGACCGATCAGGGGTTATTTATTTTTGCCTGAAGCGCCCGGCAGGGGCGTTTTTTTATTCACCCGGGTACTCTGCCGGGAGAATGTGTTCCGCGGCCCAGGGCTTGTAGAAATCCCGGTAAAAATTCCGGTAACGCTGAAAATCCAGATCTTCCCGGCAGTTCTTTCCCAGCAGTTCCATGGGAACGCCGAATACATCTGCCATGATGTGCAGTGGTTCCATTCCGCAGTTTACATAAAACTGTTTCCGGCTTTGACGGTGCGCCTGATCAGGCCCTGGTGCAAAGGGGCTTTCGATCTCCAGAAGAAACTCCCGGTCGGCATAGCGCGCGATAAGCTGCTTCATGGCAGCGGTGCCCACACCCTGTCCCCGGAAGTTTTTGGAGACCGCCAGATAATCCAGCATCACAAGACTGGGACTGTTCATGGTGGCGGCAAAGCCCAGAAAAGTGCCATCCCGGAGGATGCACCAGATATCGGTCTTACCCTGGCGGTATGCCTTCCGGATGTAACCGAAGGGTTTCCGCTCCGCCCGGGGAAAGGCGGTGCGGTACAGAATATACATGGCGGTCCACTGGCGAAAGCCGGCAGGCGGCGCAAGCGTGATATGTTGCATATAGTCTCCTATGGGCTGAGAAATTCCAGCAGTGTGTCATGAAAATCCGGAGCCTCTTCGTAAACACCGTGGCCCCACTGGGCATACATTTTCAGGGATGCACCGGGAATGGCTTCTGCGATTTTGCGGGAAGGTTCGCCTCCCAGCGCATGGTCCTGCTCGCCGCCGATGACCAGGGTCCTGGCCCGGATCAGCGGAAGACGGGCAGCCGCATTGTGGGTCAGACATGCCTGGGCCAGAGCAAAGAACCGGTCATAGGACTTTGGTCTGGTCAGCGCTCCGATAATGGGGATCATCCATTTGTTTTTCCGGTAATAGCCTTGGGAGTAGATCCTGCGCAGGTTGCTTTCCATAAAGGCGGCGTGATCACCGGATTGGGCAAGGGAGATCCATTCCTCAATGGATTCCCGCATCAGAGGATTGGATTCATGGCAGGTAACGGCCAGGATCAGTTTGTTTACAGCTTCCGGATAGTCTGCGGCAAAATGCTGGGCGATCATGCCGCCCATGGAAACACCGAAAATATCTGCCCGTTCAATGCCCAGAAGTTCCATGGCAGCTTTCAGATCCCGGGCCATATCCCGGGTGGTGCAGCCGCAGGCCGATGGTTCCCGGCGACTGAAGGCATAGACCGTAAATTCCTTTGCAAAGCAGCGGTACATGGCTGCCATGGGCAGGGCCGTTCCCTTCACCGTGCGCAAACCGTCTCCCAGTCCGGGAAGCATGATCAGCGTCCGGGAACCGGAACCAAATCGGATATAGTCCATGACGGCGGCATCCAGTGTGAGGGCGCCATTTTTTGCATGAAGCATTCCATCACATCCTTTCTGGGGAAAGCATACCATATTTTCCGGAGAATTGGAAGCAATTCCCGAAAAACGTTACGGTTTGGTGATAGTATGGTCACATATTTTCCACATGTTTCTGTAAGCGTTCTGATATACTGCTCATAGAGAAAAAAGGAGGAATGGAATATGATGGAAATTTTGATGCTGATACTGTTCTGCTGGCTGTTTTTCAAAGCCGTGGGGCTGGCCTTCCGGGCAGCCTGGGGTGCGGCAAAGATCCTTGCGTCACTGCTGTTTGCTGTTGCTGTGCCGATGCTGGTGCTGTGTCTGGTATTTGCGGGAGGCGTATTCCTGCTGGTGCCGCTGGCACTGGTGGCCGTGGCCTTTGGTATTCTGAAAGCCTGCGTGGCGTAAATGGGAAGGGAACGGCTGCAGAATTCCGAGCTCCTTCGACTGCGCCTGCAGGGGCAACGACGCATTGCCCGCGGGCGGCGAATGGCTACCGCTGCGTCCATAAGGATAGATTTTTCATAAACAGAGGGGACTGTTGCATTGCAACAGTCCCCCTTCTTATATGGTGTTTTTCAGATAATTTGTAAAATCAGCAGGAACGGCAAGGCCGCCTTTCCCGGTACCCAGAGAGATATGGGGCTTGGTCTGTCCGTGGAAATCGCTGCCGCCGCTTTCCGCGAGACCAAATTCCCGGGCGATGCGCCGGGCGGTTTCCGTTGTTTCTGCGGAGTAGGCAGAATACATAGTCTCCATGGCGGCAAGGCCGCAGGGAACTGCCTGTTTCAGAAAGATCCGGAGTTCTTCTTCGGTTTTCAGATTCAGGAAGGAATGGGCCAGCACAGGAACGGCATGAATATTACGCAGAAAAGCGATGGCTTCAAGGGCGGACAATCGCTCCGGAGGGAAATAGTATCCGGACTTTTTGGAGAGAAGGACCCGGAAAGCCTCGTTGATGTTGGAGACATAGCCTCTTTCCAGCAGAGCGGATGCAATGACAGCCCGGTTGACAGTGCCCTCCCGATGAGACCGGCAGATGTCCGCATAATCGAGGGTATAGCCTGCCTTGTTCAGATTCCGGATCAGCAGGCGGTTGCTTTCCTCTTTCTTCCGGTTGAAGCCATCCAGCAGATCCGTGACTTCCCCAAAGGTTTCCGGCTTCAGAAACAGACCCAGGATATGCAGTTCCTTTTCTTTGTAATTTGTGGAAATTTCTACACCGGGCACCGCCTGCACGGCAGTATTCCGGGCGGCTGCCAGAAATTCCGGCAAACCCGCAACGGTATTGTGATCCGTCAGCGCCACAGCCGAGAGGCTGAGCCTTTCCGCTTCGGCAATAATCTGCGCCGGGGAAAGGGTACCGTCGGAATAATGGGAATGGGTATGCAGATCACAGTATCGTCCCATCCGGAACCTCCTTACTTGCTCTGTGCATCGATCTTTTCCTTCAGCTCCGTCAGGTACATCCAGCGTTCCGTCTTGTATTCCAGCTTTGCTTCCAGCTCCGCCAGTTCTTCCGTCAGCTGCTGCAGCTTTGTAAAGTCGCTTCCTGCCGCCATCTGAGCTTTCTGGTTTTCTTCAATCTGAGCTTCCAGGGCAGCAATATCCTCGTCAATGGTCTCAAATTCCCGCTGCTCCTTGAAGGAAAATTTCAGTTTTTTCTCTTTAACCCGCTCCGGGGCAGCTTTGGGTTTTTCGGCCCTGGCGGGCTGGGTCTCCTGGGTGCGCTTTTTGTTCCAGTCTGTCCAGTTTCCGGTGAACTGCTCCACCCGGCCGTCACCTTTCACTTCAAAGATGGTATCGGCCAGCTTGTCCAGGAAAAACCGGTCGTGGGACACTGTAAGGATGGGGCCGGAGAAGGATTGCAGATAATCTTCCAGAATGGATAACGTCATCACATCCAGATCGTTGGTGGGCTCATCCAGCAGCAGAACATTGGGCGCTTCCATAAGCACGGACAGCAGATAGAGTCTGCGCCTTTCGCCGCCGGACAGCTTGCCTATGGGCACGCTCTGCAGATCGGAGGGGAACAGGAACCGCTCCATCATCTGCTTGGCGGTGAAGGTGCCTTCGGCGGTATGGAGTTCCCGGGCGATCTCATGGATAAAGTCGTAGACCCGCTGACTCAGATCCAGCTCCCTCCCCTCCTGAGAGAAGTGGCCGATCTTTACAGTCGTTCCGGTGTCTACATGGCCGCTGTCCGGCTGCAGGGTTCCGGCAATCATGTGAAGCAGCGTGGATTTGCCGGCGCCATTGCGGCCCACGATGCCGATGCGGTCGCTGCGCAGCAGATTATAGGAAAAATCGGCAATGATGGTTCTGCCGTCAAAAGACTTGGAAACACCATGAAGCTCAATGATCTTCCGGCCCAGACGGCTGGATGCTGCGGACATCTGAAGCACCTCGTCCTCTTCCGGGGCGTCCTGATTCAGCAGAGCTTCGTAGCGTTCGATCCGGTCCTTGGACTTGGTGGTTCTGGCTTTGCAGCCACGCATGATCCATTCCCGTTCCGTGCGGAGGATGGACTGGCGCTTGCGTTCGCTGGCCTCTGCCATTTCAGCCCGGAGCTCCTTCAGCTCCAGATATTTGGAATAGTTGGCTTCGTAGTGGTAAAGCTTGGCCCGGTAGAGCTCTGTGATGTGGTTGCAGACCCGCTCCAGAAAATACCGGTCATGGGTCACCATGATCAGACCGCCCCGGAAAGACCGGAGATGGTCCTCCAGCCAGGCAACCATCTGGCTGTCCAGGTGGTTGGTGGGCTCATCCAGCACCAGAATGTCCGCCGGATGCACCAGAGCAGCAACCAGGGCCACGCGCTTGCGCTGGCCGCCGGAGAGCGTGCCGATCTTCTGGTCAAAATCCGCAAAACCCAGCCTGCTCAGCATGGACTTGGCTTCGTATTCATTCAGTTCCCGGAATTCCCGGGGAAAATGAAGGAATACCTGCTCCAGCACTGTGGCATTGTCATCCATAAGGGGATTCTGGGACAGATAGCTGATCTGCACATTGGGGTTGCGGGTGATGCGGCCGCTGTCCGGCTCCAGCGCTCCGGCCAGAACCTTCAGAAAGGTGGACTTGCCGGTGCCGTTGATGCCGATGATGCCCACCTTGTCCCCGTCATTCAGATAGAAATTCACATCGGTCAGCAGCTGCTTCATGCCGAAGTTGATGGAAATATGCTCTGCGGATAATAACATAGCGCCTCCGAAAAAAGAAACATTTTTCCCAGTTTACCACAGTCTGCGGAATTTGGCAATGGAAAAGGGCAGCCCCAGGCTGCCCTTTCTTCAATCGGAAATCAGTACGATATTGCTGCTGTGGACAAGATAGGTCTTGCCGTCGATGCGGACCTGGATCTGGTCACCGTCCTCAAAGTCCGTCCAGCTGGAGACTCTTCCCTCCACCACTTCACCATTGGGCAGGCTGAGGATCGCACGCTCATAGGAATAGGTCAGATCCACCAGCTGCTTGTTGCAGCCGGTCAGGGCAAGGATCAGGATCAGCGCCAGGATCAGTGCAATTGCTTTTTTCATTTTTCTCTCTCCTTAGGTTGGTTTTTCCTTATGATACCACAAAAATCAAGAGAAAAATCAACAAATTTGTAAACGATTACTCTGTGCAGTAAATGTCGATGGCCTTTTTGGCAAATTCTCCGGTGCCGTTGCCGCCGGCTTTATCGATGTTTTCCGTCATGCTGCCGCCGCCGGCATACATTTCTCCCAGCACCGTCAGCATGGGCTTGGTGCAGTTGTAATAGTGTTCCGTGATGAAGGACTGAAGCTGGGCAACCCAGTTTTGCACCTCCTCGCTGCCGGGTTCCAGATGGCGCAGCTGGCCAACTTTTGTGAACAGAGCCATCATGTCGTTGCCAAGAGCCTGCGTTTCCTCTGCGGTGCGGCCCCTGGACTTCTGCACAAATTCGCCGTAGGCTCCGGTATTGCCCCACATGGCCTTGGCCTGAGCAGAATAGTCGTCAAATTTTTTATAGTCGAATCCTTCGTAATTCAAGTATTTCACTCCTGTCAGTTTTAGTCCGTGGGCGAAATAGATCCGATTCTGGATCTGCTGCTTTTTTTCTTCCAGCAGGCTGATCTGTTCTTCCAGTGCCCGGTTCCGGTCGAAATCCGGAGCGTCCAGCAGGGCGGCGATCTTCTTCAGGGAAAAGCCCAGTTCCCGGTAGACGATGATGAGATACAGCTGCATGAGAGCGTCCTCGTCATACAGCCGATAGCCGGCCTCGGTGGTGTCGGTGGGCTTCAGCAGTCCAATGGCGTCATAATGATGAAGCGTGCGCACGCTGACACCAGTCATTTTGCTGATCTCGGTTACTGTTTTCATATCTATCCCTCCTCGGTACTGTTATGATAAACCATGACGCAAGGTCAGAGTCAAGAAGAATTTTTGTTGAACAGCGAATATTTTTACGGTATACTGACAGAAAAGGAGGCGGTATCGTGATCCAGGATATTCAGCCCAAATGCTATCACAATGAATACATCCCCAGACCCATCCGGGAGGGGGACGTGGTTTTTGTTTTCCGGGGCAGGGAAGTGCTGCTGCGGGAAGAAAATGACTGTTTGACCTTCCCCGGCGATATGGAAGTGCAGGAAAAAGAACTCCAGTACCTTTTCTCCATTGATGACCGGGCCTTCTATCTGGGCCGGGAGGAAGTGCCGGGCTATACCTTCCAGCCCATGCGGCTGCTGCGAAGATGCACGCCGCAGGATCTGTGCTTTGCAGGAATGACTGCCTGGCATCTGTACAACTGGTATGCGGGTCATCGATTCTGCGGAAGGTGCGGCAAACCATTGCATCACCATGAAAATCTGCGGGCCCTTGCCTGTGACTGCGGTAATCTGGTATTTCCCGTCATCGCACCGGCGGTGATCGTGGCAGTAACCAATGGGGACAAGCTTTTGGTGACCCGGTATGCAGGCCGGGAGTTCAAGGGCCTGGCACTGATCGCCGGCTTCTGTGAGATCGGCGAACGTGCTGAGGACACGGTGCGCCGGGAGGTCATGGAAGAGGCGGGACTGCGGGTGAAGAATCTGCGGTATTTTGACAGCCAGCCCTGGGGCTATGCCTCCAATCTGCTGCTGGGCTACTTCTGTGAGCTGGAAGGCAGCGATGAGATCCACTTTGACCAGGAGGAGTTATCCTCTGCAGTCTGGGTCAGCCGGGAAGAACTGGAACCCGTGGAAGAAAACCTTCTCAGCCTTACCGGCACCATGATTGAGACGTTCCGTCTGGGAAAGGAGTAGTTATGGAAAATGTCAACAGGACACTGTATATCCCTCTGTATGGGAAAGCCCAGGTCAGCCGGAAGGGCCTGTTCCTCCGGGATGAAATGGCGGAAACCATCTGGGAGGCGGAAGCGTTTCCCCTGAAGGGAAAGGCGAAGTCCAAATGGCTGTGCTATAACATGGGTATGCGCTCAGCGGTCTTCGACCGGTGGCTGGAAGAAAAGCTGACACAGCTGCCGGATGCTGTGGTGCTGCACATCGGCTGCGGCCTGGACAGCCGCATGCGCCGGGTGGATGCCGGGGACCATCTGTGGTTCGATCTGGACTTTCCGGAGGTTATGGCGGAGCGAAAAAAGTATTTCCGGGAAACGGAGACGTATCGGATGCTCTCAGGAGATGCCCGGGAGGGTGACTGGCTGTCGGAGATCCCCGGCGGCGTGCCCGGTATCGTGGTGATGGAGGGCGTCAGCATGTACCTGCGGCTGCCGGAGCTGCAGCAGCTGTTGAAGAGACTGCATACCCATTTTTCTCAGACCTCCCTCCTGATGGATGTGTACACCGTGTTTGCAGCAAAGGCCACCAAATATAAAAATCCCATCAACGAAGTGGGTGTCACTCAGGTTTATGGCCTGGACAGCCCGGAAGAAGTAACAGCCGCGTCCGGGCTTCGGTTCGTAACGGAGCACGACCTGACGCCGGAGGATCTCATCCGGCAGCTGCCCAAACGGGAGCAGGGCTTCTTCCGGGTGATGTTCGGGGGTTCCATGGCAAAGAAGATCTACCGGCTGTATGAGCTGGAAGGAAAATCTCAGAATTTGCCGGAAAATAACTGACAAAAACGATTTCGTGTGCTATACTGATTGCATATTGACAGGAGGTGCGGCCTATGAATTTTTTAGAAGAGAGAATCATTGCAGAAGGCGTTGTCAAATCCGGTGAGGTACTGAAAGTTGACAGCTTCCTGAACCACCAGATGGACATGGAGCTGCTGGATGACATTGCCCGGGAGTTCAAGCTTCGCTTTTTCGGCAAGCCTGTGACCAAGGTTCTGACCATCGAGACCTCCGGTATCGGTCTGGCCTGTGCCGTTGCCCGGGAATTCGATGTGCCCATGGTCTACGCCAGAAAGACTGCGTCTGTCAATCTGGATGCGGATGCCTATGTGGCTGAGGTGGATTCCTACGGTACTGGAAAAGTGCGCCAGATCATGGTGTCCAGAAAGTTCCTGAAGCCGGAGGATCATGTTCTGATCGTGGATGATTTCCTGGCCAACGGCTGCGCTCTGCAGGGCCTCATTGCTCTGGTGGAGGATGCCGGCGCTTCTGTTACCGGCTGCGGTGTGGCAATTGAAAAGAGTTTCCAGGAGGGCGGCCACCGCATCCGGAACCTGGGCTATCATCTGGAATCTCTTGCCATTGTGGAAAGGCTGGATCCTGAAACCGGCGCCATCACCTTTGGAACCGAATAAAAACCAGTCCCGGAGCCGACGGCTCCGGGACTTTTATGCAGCCCGGGGAGGGATCGCTATGGCATCATTTGTGCATACAGCCGCTGTGTCAGGCTGTGCAGGGGCCTGAACAGGATCAGCGCAATGGCGAAATTGCCGATGCAATGGGTAATATCAAAGGGGATCCCGGATATCCATTTGGCAGCGGCATAGGAAAATCCGCCAATGACGATATCCACAGGCATACAGGCTGCACCGAACAGCAGTCCGAAAGCACCCGAAAGCAGCGCCCAGTGCATGGGGCTTTCCATCCTCCGCAGCAGATATGCCACAAAGGCCAGCCCCGGCCAGATGTACAGATACATGACATTCCAGATCCCCAGACCATAGAATAAAAATTCCATCAGAACATAAAGGTATACGGGATACACCGCTTTTTTCCCGAAAACAGCGCCGAACACCATCACCATCAGGCTCACCGGCTCGATATTGGGCAGTCCACTCATGACATATTTTGCGGCAAAGGTCATGGCTCCCAGAATACCGAAGAGAGTCACCTCCCGAATCTGCAGCTTAGCCAATGGTATACACCAGACTGTATTGGCCGCCGTCGGTCAGAACGATGCCGTCAGCACCGGCGGTGGCATAGTCGTCTCCAATGAACAGGGCCCAGTAACCCTGATCCGCACTCCAGTCGGCTGTCTCGCCGTCCACTGCGGAGATCATCAGCCCGAATTCTCCGATCTCGCCCTCTGCCAGACCTTCCTCCAGCAGCAGCTGACCAAGATACTCAGCACTTGTGCTGTATTCAAAGATTTTCTCCGTGCTGTCCTTGTGAACTACCGTCACCGTGATTTGCTTGATGCCCGCAACACTCTGCGCCTGACCGCTCAGCCACAGCCAGCCCATCAGACAGACCACCAACACCAGGGCAATTACACCGATCCATGCTTTTTTGTTTTTCATATTTTTTCCTCCAAAAAGATAGACTGCGGCGTCACAAGGACGCCGCAGCCGTATTTCTGCGACAAAAGCACGCACTGTAGTCACGCAGTGCGCGGAGATGCCTGTTTTGCAGGTCTTCTGACTCATGCCTTGCGGGGACTGCTTCCGCGGAAAAATCTGCCTTCCCAGTTGCCCAGTGACTGGCTTTCGCCAACGATCTTTCCATCAGCACATACAGCGGCGGTACCGTCCGGGATTCCCACCCGGTTCTCTTATTCAGCCTGACCGGCCATACGCCGGAAAGGCCGCAAAACAGGATATTCTGTTGTCAAGAGAATTGTAGCATAGCCGGCACACCGCGTCAATCAGATAAACGATGATTTCTCTCCACGGCGCAATGGGGATGCAGGGACGGCGAATTGCCGCCCGCACACCAGAGCTCATGAATTTGCCGAAATCCGAAGCCGTTTGGCAGAATGTGTTTGCCGGGCGACCAGCAGTCGATCCTCCATTCAACACCGAATCATTCCTGTAAGCGACCCTTTACATCCACATCAGCAAAAAACCGGATGCTTTTTGCATCCGGTTTTGTTCCATTAACAGCAGCAGAACCAGCCTCTGCCGCCGCAGCAGAAGAGATTCATCAGATAACACAGGCACAGATTGGTGCACGGATCGCCACCCATGGTGAAGCCACGGAAATTGCCGGCCTGCTGACGGTAGGCGCTGCCGCCGTGCTCGATCTGGTTCAGGGCCCACAGATATTCCTGATTGTCCGGGTCCATGCTGACAGCTCTGCGGATGTGTTCCAGCGCCGTTACCTGATTGCCCAGGCCGTTGTTGGCCAGGGCACTGAGATAATACCACCGGGCATCCCGCTCGGTGCTGTTCTGCAGGGCGTTCAGCGCCTCCTGATACCGGCCGTAACGGATGTACTGATATGCGGCATTCTGATACTGGTCGCCGGTCTGGCCGCTGCTCTGGCTCTGCTGGCGGTAGGCGCCCCCGAAGGGATCGTAATACCCGCCGCCGTAATTCTGGCCGTAGCCGCCCTGAGGGCCGGTGAACTTTTCCGGATTCTTGATCTGCTCATAGGCAGCATTCACTTCCTGCATCCGCCGGGCGGCCTCCTGGTCGCCGGGATTCAGGTCGGGATGGTATTTTTTTGCAAGCCGGCGATAGGCCCGCTTGATATCTTCATCGGAGGCGTCGGGGCTGACCCCCAATACCTTGTAAGGATCTTCAATCATTCTGATCCGCCTCTTTTCTCTTCCCTCTGTAATTCACCCAGACACCGCTGTAGAGGATGTTGTCCAGCAGTGCTTTGTCCTGCACCAGGGGCAGACGTTCGTAATAGTCCGTACATCTGGCCATGGTCAGCACCAGATAATCCTCCCACCGCTGCCAGTCTTCACCGAGACCCATGGCAAGGTAGGGATTGTATTTTCCTTTTTTCTGATCCCTTCGGTAATCCAGCGCCGCATCCTGAAGGTAAATGAACCGGCCCAGGGCATCACCCATCCGCCGCAGGGTGGGCGCCCAGAGATCCTCCTGCCATACAAAAAGCTCTGCCATCAGCGCGCCGAAGCAGGCCGCCGGTTCATCGGGATTGCTGCAGTTTTCCTTTTCCAGCCGGGACAACTTTTCAATACAGGTCCGAATGGCCCCGCACTGCCGGGGATACCTGTTTTCGATTTCCGGAAGACACTTTCCGAGAATGTCTGCCAGCAGCTTCGCCGAACGCTTCCCGTCATCCTGCCAGTCGTCCAGACAGTTGTAGTAGCTCAGGGCCACATTCATATCTGCGGCGTAGCGGATCAGATGGTTGTTCACCCAGGGACGGCGGCTGACGGGATGGATCAGGCAGGCATTTTTGCCGGAAACCTCCTCCGGTTCATACAGACTCATGAGAAGACAGGACAGAAAGGCCATATCATAGCTCAGGCTGATCCGGGCTGTATTGCCGCTCTGATCCCGGATCCCCCGGCAGATGCCGCAGTAGATGCTGCGGTACCGGTGCTGCTGCTCCCGGGTCAGCTCCTTCCAATTGGCTGTTACATAGCCGAACATGGCCATCCCTCCCTTTTTCCTGTTATGGTAAAAGATAACTGTGAACGGAAGATAAACACAGGAAAAGTTTACGAATCCGCAATATTTTGACGTTTTTGGTCCAGCAGCACATTCAGAGCGCCGCCATAGAACACGATGCTGACGCAGAAATACAGCCACAGCATACTTAGGGCAACGGCATAGACTGACCCGTAGATGTTACTCAGGTGGGCAAACCGTTCCACATAGATGGAATAGAGCTTTGAAAAGCCGTGCCAGCCCAGCGAGGCAAATACGGCTCCCGGCAGGCTTTCCGGAAATGCGTTCTTCCGGTTTGGCAGAGCCATAAACATTCCCGTAAAAATGGCAGTCTGCACTGTCAGCAGAAACAGAAACCGGAAATCGATGATCTCCCCCAAAAGCAGCAGCGCCGGATGGGCTGTGCGTTCCACAAGGGAAAGCAGGCCTGTTCCAAACACGTGGAGCGCCAGAGTCAGCAGCAGTACCATAAGGAAGGCGAACATATACCCCACGCTGATCAGCCGGGTCTGAAAATAGCTCCGGTCCTCGGAAACACCATAAATGGCATTGAGTCCGGTGAGCACACCGTAGATTCCCCGGCTGGCAGACCAGAGGGCCGTTACCGCCGATACGCCTACCAGTGCGCCGCTGGCATTGTCATAGGTCATCAGAATCAGCGCTTCTGCGCCTTCTGCCAGAGCTGCCGGAAGAATACCGTACAGCAGCTCCCCGAGCCGTTCCACTTCCAGCGGGGTATAGCGAAGAAGACCCAGCAGAAGCAGCAGGGCGGGGAACACTGCCAGAACGATAAAATAGCAGGCGTTTGCAGCATGAAGCGGCACCTGCAGCGCCTGTACTGCCTGCACTGCTCGAACCGTTTTTCCAACGATCCCGCCCTTCGGATATTCCCGCATCATCATCACCCCTATCAGGATAGGGTATGCGAAAATATGATGTGCCATTCCCGCTGTAAATGATCGTTTATCTGACACGACGGTTGCATGCCCTTTTCTTGTACAAGAAAAGTACGTTTCATCCAATAGGAAGAGAAACGATCATGCAGCTTATCTGCTGTTCTGAGCAAAAAGCCCGCTGCCCTTTGGGGCAGCGGGCTATCATACACTCACAAATGAAACGATAGCGAGCGGGTCAGGGAAGTAACGATCCCATCCGCACTATAAACGCTTTATCTGCAGGAGGTGCTACGCACAGCAAAGCACAATCTCCCGGTTGCCAGTGGCTATCGCTCGTTATTATTTCATTGCCCGCTTATTCTGCGGAGATCAGGTAGTAGTAGACAGGCTGACCGCCGTTTAAGAGATTCACATCTGCATTGGGGCAGATATCGGCAAACATATCAGCTGCCTTCTGGGCATGCTTTTCCTTCACATCGGCACCATAGTAGATGGTGACGTATTCCTTGCCGTCGTCCCGGATCTTCTCGGCCAGAGACTTCAGCAGCACCTTGATATCCTGGCTGGTGCCAAAGAGCTGGCTGCCATACAGAGCCAGGTAGTCACCCTCGTGGATGTCATAGCCGTCGAAATCGGAATTACGGGCGGCATAGGTGATCTGCATGGTGTCCACAGTACCCAGAGCCTCGGTCAGAGCCTCGGTGTTTTCCTCAATGCTGCCCTCGGGGTTGAAGCCCAGCATGGCGGTAACACCCTGGGGAACGGTCTTGGAGGGGATGACGATAACATTCTTGGGGGTCAGGGCATCCACCTGCTCAGCAGCCATGATGATGTTCTTGTTGTTGGGCAGAACGAACACGGTTTCTGCGGGGACCTTGTTGACAGCCTCCAGGATGTCCTGTGTGCTGGGATTCATGGTCTGGCCGCCGGAGATGATCTGGTCAACGCCCAGATTCAGGAACACGTCTGCCAGGCCCTCGCCGGCACAGACGGAAACCACGCCCAGAGGCTTTTCAGGCTCAGCGATCTGGGGAGCCAGCTCCTGCTCGCTCATGACCTTCTCGGTGTGCTGCAGGCGCATATTCTCAATCTTCACGGTGACGAAGGAACCGTACTCGATGGCCTCGTGCAGAGCCTTGCCGGGATCATTGGTATGCACATGGACCTTGATGATCTCCTCATCGTCCACCAGCACCAGGCTGTCGCCCAGGCTGGACAGGAATTCCCGCAGCTTTTCAGGATCCTTGTCATTTTCCCGGTCGATGATGAACTCGGTGCAGTAGGTAAAGGTGATATCGTCAGTATCGAAGTCATCGAAATTGGCGGCTTCCTTCACATCGGCGCCGGCAATGCCTTCGGGAACGACAACATCCTCACCCTGCAGGGAAGAGAGCATGGCCTCCAGAGCCACCAGCCAACCCTTGCCGCCGGCGTCCACAACACCGGCCTTCTTCAGCACGGGGTTCTGGTTCACGGTGTTGGCCAGAGCTACCTTGGCTTCGGCGATGGCAGCCTCGTGGACAAATTCGATATGGTTGTTTTCCTGAGCGGCATCTCTTGCCTTGGCAGCAGCCAGACGGGCAACAGTCAGGATGGTGCCTTCGGCGGGCTTCATAACAGCCTTGTAGGCGGCGTCCACGCCTTCCTGCAGAGCCTCGGCCCACAGCACGCCATCGGCTGCCTCAGTGCCCTTCAGCTTCTTGGAAATGCCCCGGAACAGCAGGGACAGGATAACGCCGGAGTTGCCTCTTGCGCCCCGCAGCATGGCGGAAGCAGCCACCTTGGCAGCCTGGCCCAGATCGGGATCTTCGGTCTTGCGCAGATCGGCAGCGGCGGAATTGATGGTCATGGACATATTGGTGCCGGTGTCACCATCGGGAACGGGGAACACGTTCAGGTCGTTCAGACCCTGCTTGTTGATCTCGATGGCAGCAGCAGCGCTGATGATCATTCTGCGAAGATCGGCGCCATTGATAATTTGCTTCACTTATTTCTACCTCCGTTAACCGATCATCATGGAATCGATATAAACATTGACGGCACGAACCTCGGTGCCGGTGGTGGAAGTCACCACATACTTGACTTCGGAAATGATGGATGCGCCAACAGCGTTCAGATTCACGCCGTTGTCCACAATGATATGCAGATCGATGGAAATGGTGTTGTCCTCGTGGAACTGGACCTTGACGCCCTTGCCCACGGACTCCTTGCGCAGCAGGTGATAAACGCCATCGGTAACACTGCGGGCAGCCATGCCCTTCACGCCGAAGCAGTTGCTGGCGGCGGTGCCGACGATATCGGTATAAACGCTGGTGCTGACGTTCACGCTGCCGTTCTTGTTTTCATGACGGACCATAATCAGTACCTCCAAAATAATTAGTCTACAGTTGACAGTTGAAAATGAAAAGTGATGGTATGCCCTTCGGGCGTTATAAGATCATTACGAAGAGATACCTGAACTTTCCACTTTCAGCCGTTTATTTTCAATTTGGTTCTTAGACCATGGATGCTTCCCAGCATGCGGGAGCGGTGAGACCCATCATCTTTACGATGGTGGGAGCAACGTTTGCTAGACCATAGGCGCCTTCTCTGATGACCCATTCATTGTCCTTATCATAGATAATGAAGGGAACAGCGTTCAGGGAATGGGCGGTGCGGACAGAGGTCTTGCCCTTCTTGGTCTCGGTCATCTGGTCGGCGTTGCCGTGGTCAGCGGTGATCAGCACGGTGTAGCCATACTTATCAGCGGCTTCGATGATTGCCTTCAGGCCGTTGTCGACACATTCCATGGCGTAGACGACAGCTTCCATAACGCCGGTGTGGCCCACCATGTCGCCGTTGGGGAAGTTGCAGCGCAGGAACTTGAACTTGCCGGAAGCCATGTTCTCCACCATCTTCTCGGTGATCTCTCTGGACTTCATGGCAGGAGCCTGCTCAAAGGGAATGACATCGGAAGGAATTTCTTCGTAGACTTCCAGATCTTCACAGACCTTGCCGGAGCGGTTGCCGTTCCAGAAATAGGTGACATGGCCGTACTTCTGGGTCTCGGACAGGGCATACTCGGTAACACCGGCGGCGCACAGCACCTCGGTCAGGGTGTTGGTGATGACGGGAGGCTGCACCAGATAATTTTCAGGGATGTTCAGGTCACCGTCATACTGCAGCATACCGGCAAACTTGACACCGGTGTAGCCGGGACGGTCAAACTTGTCGAAGTCCTGCCGGTCGAAAGCCAGGGAAATTTCCTGGGCACGGTCGCCGCGGAAATTGAACAGGATGACGCTGTCGCCGTTTGCGATCTTTGCCACGGGCTCGCCGTTGCGGGCGACCACGAAGGCGGGCAGATCCTGGTCAATGCAGCCGGTCTCAGCCCGGTAGGTCTCGATGGCCTCTGCAGCGGAAGCGAAGGAGCGGCCCAGACCCTGAACATGGGTCCGCCAGCCCTTTTCCACCATGGCCCAGTTGGCTTCGTAGCGGTCCATGGTGACCTGCATACGGCCGCCGCCGGAGGCGATGGCGTAGTCGCAGCCTTCGGTGTTCAGCTCAGCGAGGACCTTCTCCAGCATTTCCACATACTCCAGAGCGGAGGTGGCAGGAACGTCACGACCGTCCAGCAGGATGTGGCAGTAGGCCTTCTTAACACCCTCGGCGTGGGCCTGACGCAGCAGGGCGATCAGGTGGTTGATATTGGAATGGACATTGCCGTCGGACAGCAGGCCGAGGAAGTGCATGGCCTTGTCTTCTGCGTTGGCAACCAGATCTTTCCAGGTGGCAGAAGCATACAGCGCGCCGTTTTCGATGGACTCGCCTACCAGCTTGGCACCCTGGGAGTAGACCTGGCCGCAGCCCAGTGCATTGTGGCCGACTTCGGAGTTGCCCATATCGTCATCGCTGGGCAGGCCGACAGCGGTACCGTGGGCCTTCAGATAAGTATGGGGGCAGGTGGCCAGAAGATGATCCAGAGTGGGAGTCTTGGCAACTGCAACGGCATCGCCGCTGCCGCCGTCACCTCTGCCGACACCATCCATGATAACAAGAACAATGGGTTTTTCCATGTGAATACCTCCAAAAGCGAACGTAAGTCGCATAATATTGCATTTTATTGGTCGTATTATTTTACATCATTTCGGTCGAAGTTACAACCCCTTTTTTATTTTTTCCGTTACCCACAAAAAAACCTCCGGGAAACCACCAAAATGGGTGATTTTCCCGGAAGTTGTTAAGCAAATTTTAAATTCTGCTGAAGCTATGTATGATTAGTAGCGTCTGGGCCGGAAGATCAGCGCGCCGATAAGGATCAGGCTCAGGGTTCCGGTGATCAGGAACAGGCCGAACCAGACGCCGCTGATGGTTTTGCGCTCCTGCTTTTCCGGTTCAGTCTCTTCCGGAGCTTCGGTTTCTGCTGTGGTGGGAGCCTCGGTTTCGGGCTGCGTGGGCTCTGTGGTTTCCTCTGTGGCAGCTGTCGTCTCCGCCTCGGTGGGAGGGATGGCCTCCTCTGTGGTGGGGGCTGCAGTCTCCTCCGGCTCTGTCACCGGAGGTTCGGTGGGCGCCTGCGTGGGCTGGGGTGCCGGATCCGTCTCCTGGGTGGCAGGCACCAGCTCCTCCGGAGGCGCCATCAGGAACTGGATCCGTCCCTGGAAGGCCTGGAACAGCTGCATCAGCGGCTCAGAGGGCCAGGGGTTGTTGGTGGGATAGTACAGATTGGCGTATACGTCCCAAAGACAGCTGTCATCAAACCGGGGCATGCCGCCGCGGCAGCGGATCTGTGTCAGGTTTTCACAGTTGCGGAAACATTCCTTGCCGAATTTCCGGAAGGTATCCGGCAGATACAGGGAGGTCAGTCCGTCGCAGGACTGGAAGGCCTGTTCGCCGATGGTGTGCATGGCATTGCCGAAGGAGATTTCCTTCAGATTGTCATAATCCTTGAAAGCGCAGGCGCCTACATAGCTCACACTGCCGGTAAATACCAGTTTGGTGATCTGATCCTTGTGTGCCAGCCAGGGGGCATCACCATCGGGATAGTCGTCCATCTCGCCGCTGCCGGAGATGGTCAGGGTGCCGCCGTCCAGGCTCCAGGTCAGGTCAGCGCCGCACTGGCCGGGCTCCCGGTAAATGACCTCCGGCTCCGTACTTTCCAGCTCCGTTGCCATGGCCCCAACGGGCACCACCGTCAGCAAAAGGCACAGCAGAAGCATCATAATCATAGTTTTTTTCATATTGTATTCCTCCTTGGAATGGTAAATGATCGTTTATCTTACGAAGGTTCTGCCTGTACTTTTCTTGCACCTGCAAGAAAAGTACCAAAAGAAGCAGGCACAAGGGGTCCTGTAAGTCGCGCTCCCGCGCGCCCCAGCCGTCCCCTTGTGAATCCCCCGGCCGCATCGCCGTCAGTATGGAGCACCTTAACTTAGCTCCTGATTTGGGCAGAAATGTCCCGATTTCTGCCCAAATGGGGTGGTGCTGAGGACGGATGGGCGGGAAACGGTACATTCCCGCCTTCGTGTTAAAACCTGCCGGCCTGACAGCACAGG
>JAFQTF010000027.1 GCA_017409205.1 Oscillospiraceae bacterium
CCTGTTCTTCACCACCCAGCTGCTGGAGCTGGGCATCCCCGTTGTTGTGGCTCTGAACAAGCACGACATCAACACCAAAAAGGAAACCAAGATCGATGTGGCTGCCCTGTCCAAGAAGCTGGGCTGTCCCGTCATCGATACCACCTCCACCACCGGCGAGGGCCTGGCTGAGGTCATCAAGGCTGCCGCCGCCCTGCACGGTCAGGGCCAGAAGGCTCCCTACAGCCAGGGCAATGTGGATCTGACCAACAAGGAGGCCGTTGTGGCTGCGGACAAGAAGCGCTTCGAGTTCGTCAACAAGATCGTCGCTTCCGTGGAGACCCGTAAGGTCCTGACCAGAAACAAGAATTTCCAGGATCGGATCGACGCAGTCCTGACCCACCCCATCGCAGGCATCCCCATCTTCGCTGCGATCATGTTCCTGGTGTTCCACATTTCCCAGTCCGACGGCTCTTTGGGCCTGGGCGTGTGGCTGGCGGATACCCTGGTGGGCTGGCTGGAGGGCTTCCAGGGATGGGTCGGCGAGCTGGTCTCCGGCGCTGCACCCATTTTGCAGGCTCTGCTGGTTGACGGCATCATCGGCGGTGTGGCCGCTGTCGTCGGCTTCCTGCCCCTGGTCATGGTCATGTACTTCCTGATCGCCCTGCTGGAGGATTGCGGCTACATGGCCCGTGCCACCGTGGTTCTGGACCCCATCTTCAAGAAGGTGGGCCTCTCCGGCAAGTCCGTCATCCCCTTCGTCATCGGCACCGGCTGCGCCATCCCCGGCGTTATGGCCTGCCGCACCATCCGCAACGAGCGGGAGCGCCGTGCCACCGCCATGCTGACCCCCTTCATGCCCTGCGGCGCCAAGCTGCCCGTCATCGCCCTGTTCGCCGGTGCCTTCTTTGAGGATGCATCCTGGGTCGGTACGCTGATGTACTTCGTCGGCATCGTCCTGATCCTGCTGGGCGCTCTGCTGGTGAACAAGATCGCCGGTCACAAGAATCGCAAGTCCTTCTTCATCATCGAGCTGCCCGAATACAAGGTTCCCTCTCTGGGCCGTGCATTCAAGTCCATGTGCTCCCGTGGCTGGGCCTACATCGTCAAGGCCGGCACCGTGATCCTGGTCTGCAACACCGTTGTGCAGATCATGCAGACCTTCAACTGGTCCTTCCAGCCCACCGAGGTGGCTTCCGAGTCCATTCTGGCTTCCATCGCCTCTCCCGTTGGCGTTCTGCTGGTGCCCATCGTGGGTGTGGCCTCCTGGCAGCTGGCTGCCGCAGCCGTCACCGGCTTCATTGCCAAGGAAAATGTCGTGGGCACGCTGGCCGTCTGCTTCGTGGGCCTGGAGAACCTGATCGACACCGAGGAGCTGGCGCTGATGGAGGGTGCAGGTGCTGAGGTCGCCGGTATCATGGCCATCACCAAGGTCGCCGCTCTGGCTTACCTGATGTTCAACCTGTATACGCCCCCCTGCTTCGCCGCTCTGGGTGCCATGAACTCCGAGATCAATGACCGCAAGTGGTTCTGGGGCGGTGTGGCCCTCCAGTTCGCCACCGGCTATTGCCTCGCTTACCTGGTCTATCAGATCGGTACTCTGATCACCACCGGCTCCGTCGGTGCAGGCTTCCTGCCCGGCCTGATCGTGGTTGCCGCCATCGTGGCTGTGATCGTTTCCCTGATCCGCAAGACCAACAAGTCTCTGGCTGCTGAGTACGCACTGAAGAAGTGATGCTGCCTATGCAAGACTTCCTTGTGATTGCAATTGTTATTCTGATCCTTGGCTGCGCAATTCTATACATCCGCCGGGAAAAGAAGCAGGGTGTCCAGTGCATCGGCTGTCCCGACAGCAAGACCTGCTCCGGCCAATGTGCCCACTGCAACGGTGCAGGCAATCAACCCTAAGGCTATGGTTATACCTCTCTTATAGATACCCAACCTGCGAAAGCGGCACTCCCGAGGGAGTGCCGCTTTTGGCTATGGTGCGGGCAACAGGACTCGAACCTGCACGTCAAAGACAGAGGAACCTAAGGGTGATGTCACCTCAGGGAAGTCTTATTTCAGGCATTTTCCATCATGCATATGTTTTGATGATCCCCAGTGCGATCTCCTTTTTGGAGCAGCACCGGTCCATGGCCTGCTTTTCGATGTGGCGGTGGGCTTCGGCTTCCGTCATCTTCAGCTGCTCGATCAGGAGCCACTTCGCCTGGTTTACCAGCCGGATCTCCTCCATCTTTTCCTCAATGGTGAGGGCCTTACTTTCCAGCTTCCGCAGGCGTTCTCTGGCTGCTGCCATCCAGCGCAGACCCTGCTGAAGGGTCTGGATCGGGGTGGGCTTCGGCAGGGTAAAGACACCGTGGGGTGTAACCTTGGCATGGATCTGCTCATAGGCATCCATACGGAGCAGGAGCAGTACCACCGTGCCGGTATGGCCGGAAGCATCGATGGCAAAGCGGGTTCCGTAATCATCGGTCAGCGGCGCATTGATGATGACAAAATCATAAGCGTTTCCCAGAAGCTCCCGACGGGCTGCCGCAATATTGTGGACAACGCATACTGGGTAATACTCAGAGCAGGGGAGCAGAGGAAGCAGCGCATCGTTGAATTTCTGCGCCGCTGACACCACCAGTACACGATATGTTTGTTCGCTGAATACCATATGCTCCCTCCTTTCTGCGAATTGGAATTCGGATCAGGGTTCGCAGAAATAATGGATCAGGGACTCCGGCAGGTGAGCCTTGAGGAAATCACTGGACAGAGCTGCTTTGGCAGCATTGCTGCGGGTAAGCGGCAGGGTTTCCAGTCCCCACAGATC
>JAFQTF010000003.1 GCA_017409205.1 Oscillospiraceae bacterium
CTCTTTCTGGAGTTCCGCAAGCCGTGCCTGGGACAGTTCATCCGTCTCCTTTTTCAGAGCCGCTTCCTCAATTTCCAGCTGGATGATCTTCCGGGAGACCCCGACCAGCTCTGTTGGCATGGAGTCCATCTCTGTGCGGATCTGGGCGCAGGCTTCGTCCACCAGATCGATGGCCTTGTCCGGCAGGAACCGGTCGGTGATATACCGGTGGGACAGGGTTGCTGCGGCGATGATGGCGGGGTCTGCGATCTTCACGCCGTGGAACACCTCATACCGCTCTTTCAGTCCGCGAAGAATAGCGATGGTATCCTCCACAGTGGGTTCATCCACCTGCACCGGCTGGAACCGGCGCTCCAGGGCCGGATCTTTCTCGATATACTGGCGGTATTCATCCAATGTGGTGGCGCCGATGCAGTGGAGCTCACCCCGGGCCAGCATAGGCTTCAGCAGGTTACCGGCATCCATGGCGCCATCGGTCTTGCCCGCACCCACGATGGTATGCAGCTCATCGATAAACAGGATGATCTGACCATCGGATTCTCTGATCTCATTGAGGACCGCCTTCAGCCGTTCCTCAAACTCACCCCGATACTTTGCACCGGCAACCAGTGCGCCCATATCCAGAGAAAATACACTCTTGTCCTGCAAGGATTTGGGCACATCCTTTTTGACGATGCGCTGAGCAAGGCCCTCGGCAATTGCTGTTTTGCCCACACCGGGTTCACCGATGAGGACGGGATTATTCTTGGTCTTTCTCGACAGGATCCGGATCACATTGCGGATCTCCTCATCCCGGCCGATGACAGGATCCATTTTCTGCTCCCGGGCGCGTTTTACAAGGTCGGTTCCATATTTCTCCAGCGCTTCATAGGTTCCTTCGGGGCTGTCGGTGGTGACTCTCTGATTGCCACGAACAGTCTGCAGGGCCTTCAGGACTCCCTCTCTGGAAATGCGGTAGGTTTTAAACAGTTCCTTCACGCTGCCTCTGTCCGCTTCCAGCAGGCCCAGGAACAGATGTTCCACGGATACATAGTCATCGTGCATGCCCTCTGCCTGTTTCTCAGCAGCAGCAAAGGCCGCATCCATGTCGGCGCTGATATAGAAGCGGTCAGCCTCCCGGCTGGCCCGGACGCTGGGGATCTTCCGGAGTTCTGCCATGGCGGCAGCCTCCAGACTTTCTACGGTTATTTCCATTTTCCGCAGGAGCTGGCGGGTCAGTCCTCCATCCTGCTGCAGCAAAGCCAGCAGCAGATGTACCTGCTCCAGCTGCTGATGACCGTTCTGAACGGCCAGTTTCTGTGCGCTCTGGACAGCTTCCAGAGACTTCTGGGTGTAGTTATTGAAATTCACAGCTATCCTTCCTTTCGTTTTAGCACTCTTCTTAGGAGAGTGCTAATCTATTTGTCTTAATCATACCGCATTTTCCCCAAATGTCAAGAGGTTCACCCCGGATGCCACAAATTGTTTACAACTGTCCAAACTGCACAAATTTCGCAAGATTATTTCTCTCCCCTTAATACATATTTAATATTTTGACCCTTATTTTTTAAAACTACCGGGGTATAATAGAGGTGAAATAAATGAATTCCTATTCTTTTTCATTTTCTTACCTCTCTTTTTCTCTGAAAGATCCCCGAATCGGTCTGGTCAACCGCGTCGGGGATCTTTCATTTCTGCAAAATGCCCGGATCCAAAGATCCGGGCGTTTTGATTATTTGATTGCCTGGCTGTTGTTCAGAACGGACACACTGTACAAAAACAGGACATCCTGCCCATGGAACTCCAGGAAGCGGTCCAGCACGTCGATCTGGATATACCGGATATCCACCAGTGTCACCTTCGCATAATCCTGCACCAGCAGCGGAGCAAGAGAGCTGCCAAAGGAGTCCCGGAACACGATCAGTTCCCGGTTGGACGCCGCATCGGGATTTTCGATGGTCAGCAAGCTCCGGGGGCCGGATAGAAATACATCATAAAGATCCCGGCTTGTCAGCTTGTCCATATTGTAAATGTCCGTATACTTTCCACTTTCGTAGTCATAGACCCGGCAGTTCCGGAGCCGCTCATTTTCCAGAATATACATAGTTTCCGGTTCCATTGGCAGAGCCGCCTGACCATAGTAAACACCGTAAAAGGGGCGCTCCAGCGGCGTCACCGTGTAATCCGCCGGATCGGGAGCCGATACCCCCAGCGCCTCGCAAATGACTGAGGCCGCTTCAAAGAGGTTTTCCTGCCGCCAGTGGATATCCGTCCGGTAATAATCCGTGTAATCCAGCGCCGCATACAGGTCAATCGGCTGCACCCATGGCATTTCATTCAGCAATATGGTGTTCAGTTTCCCAAAGTGCAGAGACAGATGGTCGCTTTCCTCCGCCAAATACTGGCCCTTGTCCGGTACAATGGCCAGATAGATTTTGGAATCCTGCAGATATTTGTCATAGAGCGCCTGGAACCGGTCTGCCGCATGGTACACCGATTCCGGATTCAGGGGATATTCCTGTTTCACCGCATAACCATCCGCTATATAGATATCATTATTGTCGCTTTGCCGCAGGCAATAGAAATGGAACAAAGATTTGATTTTCCGGAAGGAATCCCGCAGCGGGAACTGATCCAGGCTGTAGTCTTCAAATTCCGCCATAAATTTCCCATCCAAAAGAGTATCGGCCGAAAGTTCCGGCGCCTGTTTCAACGGCCGCCGCTCCGCTTCCGATACCGCCTTCACAGGGCCAAACCAGGCGGCCGCCGTCAGCGTTGCCCACAGCAGCACTACGCAGGACATACAGACAGTACGCAAATGCTTTTTCATATCGTCCGCACCTCCTTAGAACCGGAAATAGAGGAAGGGGCTGAAGGACCCGTCCACCAGATATGCCGTGCAGATCAGAAGCAGCAGCAACAGCGTCAACGGCTCCAGAACGGCACCGGCCTTTGTCCGGTCAATCTTATCCGCTGCCAGCTTCACTGCAGGCGTGGTGCCTGCAATACCCACCAGGAACAGCACCGTGCAGCTTTTCAGATAATACAGGGCACTCTCGCTGACCAGCGGAACACCACCGATGCCAAACAGTCCGGCAAGGTCGGCACCGGCCTGGGCAATGCTTTCCCCATTGAAAAGCACAAAGCTCAGCATCACCACCAGCATCACATAAATATGGCGCAGGATCCCCGGCAGATTTTTCAGCTTCGGGATCCATTTTTCCACCATCAGCAGCAGACCGAACAACAGACCCCACAGCACAAAATTCCAGGCCGCGCCATGCCACAGACCCGTCAGCATCCACACCGTCAGAATATTCAGCACCCAGCGTTTTTTGCTGACCCGGTTGCCGCCCATGGGAATGTAGATATAATCCCGGAACCAGCCGCCCAGAGTCATGTGCCACCGGCGCCAGAACTCGGTGATACTTCCGGAAAGATAGGGATAGTTGAAATTCTCCGGAAACCGAAATCCGAAAATCCGGCCAAGGCCGATGGCCATGTCGGAATAACCGGAAAAATCAAAATAAATATTCAGGGTAAACGCCAGAGCATACATCCAGAAAAACAGCACGCTTTTCTCTTCCGATGCCCGGAACTGGCTGACCAGCAATGCCAGGTTATCCGCCAGGATCACCTTCTTGCCCAGACCCACCAGAAACCGCCTCAGCCCCCCAAAAAAGCCCTCCATGCTGTGACTGCGGTCTTCCAGCTGCCGGGCGATATCGGAATACCGGACAATGGGGCCTGCGATCAGCTGCGGGAACATGGACACATACGCACCGAAGGACAGAATGTTCCTCTGAGGCGGCACCGTGCCCCGGTAGACATCAATGGTATAGCTCAGGCACTGGAAGGTATAAAAGCTGATGCCCACAGGCAGGGCCAGCCGGAGCATGGGAACCCCAAGGCCGGTGAGGGAATTGAAGGTTCCAATGAAAAAGTCCGCATATTTGAAAAGCCCAAGCAGCGCAACACTGATGACCACAGAGGTCAGAAGCCAGAATTTCCTTCTCCCCTGCTCCCCTGAAGCGCCGATGGCGAGGCCGCAGCCCCAGAACAGGACAATGGTAAACACCATAAGCGCCAGCAGTTTGGGTTCTCCCCAGCCGTAGAAAACCAGACTGAACAGCAGAAGAACGGTATTCTTCAGCTTTCGGGGTACCAGAAAATACACCCCGATCACTGCCGGAAGGAAGTAATATAAAAATGGGATGCTGGAAAAAACCATAATGAAACCTCAATTTCCTGTGGTAAATGATCGTTTACACGCCTTCGCTTTGATGGATACCGCAGAAACAGACAACATCCGTCCGCGCGGTACAGTACATCGGATTTTCCGGAATGATATGGAAATTTGCAATACTGTCTGCCGGGCTATCCATCTCCGCCCCTGCATTGAGCAGCGTACAGGATGTTACGGCAGGAGCCTTTCCATATCTTCTGCAAAAATGGCAGCGGCCGGTTGGGTCGCTGCCTTTGGATTTATGCGTTGATGGGTTCGCTGTAAAGGGTCTCCATGCCGGGATAGGCGGCGGTCAGATGCTGTTCGAAGGGAGTCATGGCATCGTTGACGCCGAAGGCCACCACAACGTAGGTGTCGCCGAAGCTGCGGATCAGCAGGCTGTCGGGGAAGCCGCACATCCACATATTGCCCTGAATTGCCTGCTGCATGGCAGCAGCAAAGTCAGCAGCGGAACCGCCTGCCAGCTTGAAAGCGCCGCAGGTGAAAGTATTGGCGTTCATCATGTGGATCATAGAAGCAGCCTCAGTAATATTTGCGATCTGATCCTCGGGAACCAGCAGATTCCAGGTCATGTTTTCAGCATAGGTCATGTCATAATTGCCAGGTGCATCCATGATGTTTGCTTCGATATTGCCGCCGATGATGGAGAACTTTTCCTCGTCGGCATAGTCTGCCCAGACAGTCTCCAGAATTTCCAGAGCAGATGCAGGCATCTCCTGAGCGGGAACGGTTGCTTCGGGCTCAGACTTTCCACAGCCTGCGAACAGAGTCAGAACCATGGTCATAGCCAGCATCAGTGCAGTAAGCTTTTTCATATCATTTTCCTCCAGATTGTATTGCATGTTTTCTTTTCCACAAATAATGCCCGGTTTGCAGCAAAAGCATACCTGCCGCAGCGCCGCAGACATCCAGCACCACGTCCATTATGCCCGGGCCTCTGCCGGGTACAAACAGCTGAATGGTTTCATCAATGCAGGCAGTCAGCACAGCTACAGCAGGTGCTTTCCAGTCAGCTTTTCCCTGGAGCCGCTGCCGCAGGAGCAGCAAAAACCCGAGAGATGCAAATTCCGCAAAATGGGCAATCTTCCGCAGAACGCCGCTGCCGGATGTCGCTGCCACTCCGGAACCAGATCCGCTGCTGAGCAGTTCCTTTACCCAGTCGCTGAACGCCTGGGATATTTGTGCGGGCAGCAGGGAATTTCCCCAGATAAAGATAAGGTTCAGAATCAGCAGAATCCCACAGAGGCGGATCCAGATCTCCCGGCGGCTCATGCAAGGATCCCCAGATGCTCCAGCAGGATATTCAGGCCAATGAGGATCAGGATCACACCGCCTGCCATCTGGGCCTTCTTCTCAAACCGGCTGCCGAAAACATTGCCGATTCTGACGCCCACAGCAGAAAAGCTGCAGGTGCAGATGCCGATAAAGGCCGCCGCGATCCAGATATTCACATTGCCTGCCATTGCAAGGGAGATGCCCACCGCCAACGCATCGATGGAAGTGGCTACCGCCATGACGAACATGGTTTTGACAGAGAGGTCTGCATCGTGACCCTCACAGCAGTCGCAATCCTTTGCGAAGGCCTCCTTCAGCATGTTAAAGCCGATGATACCCAGCAGAGCAAAGGCGACCCAGTGGTCAACCGCCTCGATGGCATCGGCGAACAGAGTACCCAGAAAGAAACCAATGGTGGGCATCAGGGCCTGAAAGCCGCCGAACCAGATGCCGCAGGTCATACAGCCCTTCAGCGTTGCCTTTTTCATGGCAAGTCCTTTACAGATGGATACCGCAAAAGCATCCATACTGACGCCTACAGCCAGCAGCAGCAATTCTGCAATTCCCATAAAAAACAACCTCCGTACCAGTCTTCTTTTCAGTATGACCGGCGCAGAGGTTTCCCATGAAGAGACTGAGCCGGCCTGCAAAAGTCTCGTCATTTCAGGCTGAACCGGGGTCTCCCCAGCATGTCGATCCAGCCCCGCAGAAATCCGCGCCGACTACTCCCTCTTCCTGAAAAAGGATAACAAAATTCCCCCGGTTTGTCAAGCAAAACCGGAGGAAATACACAGTTATTTTACAAATGCCAGCAAAAACTCCGTAACCATCACAGCCGCGGAAGCTGCCAGAGAAACCGTCAGCAGGCTCTTTCCGCGATAGGCCAGCAATACGGCAACCATCAGTGCAGCCGCACCGCTCAGCAGTGCTGCCGTGCTGGTAAGGATTGCCGGGAAGGTCATGGCTGTCAGACAGGCATAGGGCACATAGTGCAGGAACGATTTTAAGAATACACTTTTGATGGGCCTGCGGAACACCGTCAGAGGGATCACACGGATCAGATAGGTAGTCAGGGCCATGGTGAAGATATAGGCGTAAATACTCATACTGCTGCCTCCTGTTCTTCCGCAATGGGGAACCGCCATGCAGCAATGGCCGCTGCCGCTACGGTACACAGCACAATGGAGATGCCGGCAGATACACTTTTCAGCTGGGGCACCCAGGCAAACAGACAGCTGAAGACCAGCGCCAGGATCACCGTGATGAGCACCGGCTTTTCCTGCTTCGCCGGAGGCACCACAATGGCAATGAACATACCATAGAGCATCACGCCAAGGGCTGCCCGGATATCGGAAGGCAGCACCGAACCGGCCAGCGCACCCATCAGAGTACCGCCTGTCCAGCCAAAGAACGGCAGTGTGCCCAGCCCCAGCAGGAAGGGCACCGTAAGGGGTTCCTTCCGGTCCATGGCCAGGGCAAATATCTCATCCGTATTGAAGAACGCAATCAGCAGCCGGGGAAAAAAACCGATCCGCTGCCCCATCCGCTGGGACAGGGCCAGACTCATGAGGCTGTATCGGCTGTTGATGACGATCTGGGTCATGATCATTTCCATCAGGGTGCCTGCCGCCACGATCAGGGTCAGTCCCGCAAACTGACCGGCGCTGGTCAGATTGGTTGCGGAGATCAGTGTGGCATTCAGGGCGCTGAGTCCCTGGGCAATGGCCATGGCGCCGAAGCCGAAGCTGACAGAGAAATAGCCCAGTCCCACCGGCAAACCGGTATGGACGCCCTTTTTATATTCGCTCCAATTCATGGTATCAACTCTTTTTTCAGAATATTGCATAATTATACCAATATCGCCTGATAAAATCAATATGGGATGCAACGAAATCGGGAGGGCTGACTGCCCTCCCGATTGTATGGTTTGGATAAGGTTCGATTAGAAGATGGGCACAACCGCACCGGAGTAGGTGTCGTTGATGAAGGTTTTGACTTCCTCGCTCAGCAGGGCGTTCTTCAGAGCCAGAATCTTCTCGGCGTTTTCATTGCCTTCCTTGACCACCAGAACGTTTGCGTAGGTGGTGGCGGAGATGGACTCGGCATCTTCCACAGCGATGGCATCGGTACCGGCATTCAGACCGGCATTCAGGGCATAGTTGCCATTGATGACGGCCAGAGCAACAGAGTCACGGACGCCGGCGATCTGGGCAGCCTCCATTTCGAAGATCTCCAGATTCAGGGGGTTCTCGTCAATATCCAGAACGGTGGCTTCCATGCCTGCGCCATCCTTCAGACCGATGATGCCTTCCTGCTCCAGCAGCAGCAGGCCGCGGGCACGGTTGGAGCCGTCGTTGGGGATAGCGATCTTGTCGCCCTCAGCCAGGTCAGCGATGGCGGACTTGGTGCCGGCGTAGATGCCGAAGGGCTCATAGTGCACCATAGCAACACTCACCAGATGGGTGCCGTTTTCTGCATTGAAGGTATCCAGGTAAGGAACATGCTGGAAATAGTTGGCATCCATTTCGCCGTCTTCCACCACGTTGTTGGGAACCACATAATCCGCATACTCGGTGATCTCCAGAGTCCAGCCGTCCTTAGCCAGGACTTCCTTGGCGACGGCCAGGATCTCGGCATGAGGAGTGGGAGAAGCGGCAACAGTGATGGTCTTGTCGTCCTTGGAACCGCCGCAGCCGGCCAGCAGGCCCAGGCACAGAATCAGGGACAGAACGATAGCAATGGTCTTCTTCATAATGTACTCTCCTTTTCTTTAATCAGATGCAGTCGCATCAAAATCACGCAATCAGCTTCTGTTGCGCAGCCGCTTGTCGCATACCTGCGCCAGCATGCCACCCACGGACTGGAAAATCTGCACCAGAACGATCAGTCCGATAACGGCCGCCCACATAACGATGAACTTGAAATTATAGTAACCGTAGTTGATGGCCATCTTGCCCAGACCACCGCCGCCGATGATACCGGCCATGGCGCCATAGCCCAGGATAGTACCCACAGTGATGGTACCGCCGGAGATCAGGCTGGGCAGGGCTTCGGGAAGCATGACCTTGGTGACGATCTGCCAGGTGGATGCACCCATGGACTGAGATGCTTCGATGACGCCATGGTTCACTTCACGAAGACTGGACTCCACCATTCGGGCCACCAGCGGGAAGGCTGCAATGACCATGGGAGGGATGGTGGCAATGGTGCCGACCTTGGTACCCACAAGGATCTTGCTCAGAGGCAGGACAATAATCATCAGGATCAGGAAGGGAACGGACCGCAGCAGATTGATAAGGGTATTCAGAAGCTTCATGACCCAGCCGGGCAGAGGACGGATACCCTCCTTCTCTCCGGTGACCAGCAGCACACCCAGCGGCAGGCCGATGACATAGGCGAACAGCACTTCCAGCGCCAGAGAATACAGCGTTTCCCAGGTTGCAAAGCCATATTCGCTGAAGATGATCTCCATCTGCTGGGCAACTTTTACGGGATCAGAAAACAGATCAAACATCTTACTGCACCTCCTCTGCGGTCACACCGGGATGGCTTTTTAAATATTCCATGACTCGCTGCTTCTCAGCAGGATCGGCAGGCAGACTGATAAGCATGGTACCAAAGGCCTTGCCATCGATATTGCGGGTATCCGCGCCCATGATGCTGACCTTGATGCCCAGATCCATGGCAACGGAGGCAATGATGGGCTCCTCTGAGGCATTGCCATTGAAGGCGATACGGGCAATGGGACCATCGGCTTCAGTAAAGGGCAGGCCCATGTCAGGGCTCACCAGACGGCGTCCGGCAACAGACTGGGGATTGGAGAAGACGCTTTCCACTTCGCCGATCTCCGCCACCTGACCCATGTCCAGAATGGCAACCCGGTGGCAGATCTGCTCAATAACAGACATCTGGTGGGTGATGATGATGACGGTGATGCCCCGCTCCCGGTTGATCTGCTGCAGAAGCTTCAGAATGGAATCGGTGGTGGTGGGGTCCAGGGCTGAGGTCGCCTCGTCACAGAGCAGCACCTCAGGGTCGGAGGCCAGCGCTCTGGCAATGGCGATACGCTGTTTCTGTCCGCCGGACAGCTGAACAGGATAGGCATTTGCCTTGTCGGGCAGCCCAACGATTTCCAGCAGCTCCATAGCCCGCTTTCTGGCATCCTTTTTGGACACACCTGCCAGCTCCAGAGGGAAGCAGATATTATCCAGAGACGTCCGCTGATCCAGCAGGTTGAAGCTCTGGAAGATCATGGAGATCTTCCGGCGCTGGAGCCGCAGCTCCTTGTCCTTAAGTCCCGTCAGGTCCTGACCATGGAAGAGGACCTTGCCTTCTGTGGGATGCTCCAGCAGATTGATGCAGCGGACCAGGGTGCTCTTGCCCGCGCCGGACAGGCCGATGATGCCGAAGATCTCGCCGGGCTGGACCGCCAGAGAAACATTCTGCAGTGCAGCCACCTTTCCGTCACCGGAGCCAAAGACCTTGGACAGGCTTTTGATTTCAATAATGGGTTGCAAATCGATCACCTCAATAAAAAAACGTCCCTGTGCTTTTCAGCACAAGGACGGATAGTATTTCCGTGTTACCACCTTGTTTCGCGGCTTTCTCACAAAAACCGCCTCCGGGAGTACCAACATACTCCTGCGCTGTAACGGGCGCCCCGTCGCAGACTACTTGTCGCCTGCGCGGCTCCGAGACCATGTTCGGCCATCTCCTCCGTACCCCATTCCACCATTCCGGGGCTCTCTGAACGGCATCAAAAGCTTACTCTTCTCTTCACTGCCTTTATATGAACGATGGGTACATTGTACTCCAAAAGCCGGCTTTCGTCAACTAAAATTTCGTTTTTTTCTCAAAAATGTGCGCACGAGAAAATTCTCTGTCATCCTCAGGCGCACACAATGGTATTGTTTTTTTAATTTTCTTCAGATATCCCCTGATATTCCAGCATTTCCAGAACTTTTTGACCCCGTTCTGTCAAAGCCATGCTGCCACGGATAGGGTATGCGGCATAGCGGCTGTCATCAAAGCCCTTCAGCGGCTGGTCGTAATCCAGAGAAACCAGTCCTTTCTTTTCCATGCACTGCAGAAGAAGACCGTATTGCTCCTGCTTTTCCACACCTGCCTCCAGATATACCGGCACCAGATCCCCCATGGCTCGTGCCACCGGCAGGAAGGCCACACGGCCCAGTTCCTCCAAAAAGATCAGCTCTTCCCTTGTGATGACCAGTTCCCTGGCGCAGCCGCCGCAGGATCCGCAGTTTCCGTTACATCCCATAAGACACCTCCGTTTTTTCTGAAATCATAGCAAAGTGTTTTTTCCCTGTCAATTCTATTTTGCCCGAAAGACCGTATTTCAAGCTGAAAAAAGGCGGTGCCGAAGCACCGCCTTTTGATTTACAGAATATTGGCTGCGTATTTTTTCAGCGCTTCAAAGGACTCATCGCTGATGGCATGCTCCAGTTTGCAGGCATCCTCTGCGGCTGTTTCCTCAGAAACACCGATGTGGATCAGCAGCTTGGTCAGCAGCGTATGCCGGGCATAGATCTTTTCCGCGATCTCCCGGCCGGCATCCGTCAGGGTAATGCCGCCATCCTTATCCACGGTGATATAGCCGCCGTTGCGGAGGATACCCATGGCCCGGGAAACACTGGGCTTGGAATAGCCAAGATACTCACTGATATCAATGGAACGAACATATCCATTGGTGCCGCTCAGCACATGGATGGCCTCCAGATACATTTCGCCGGATTCATGAACGCTCATGGCGATCCCCCCTCAACTTTTTCGTTAGCATACCACAAAAACTCCGGGATTGCAAGAAAAACCCTTACAGGTCCAGCAGTTTCAGATCTTCCTCCCGAACATTGCGCAGTTCCTTCTTATTCAGCAGATCGTAAATACATGGAACAACAAACAGCGTCATCAGCGTTGCATAGATCAGGCCGCCGATACAGACCACAGCCACAGGCCGCATCAGGGCAGTACCGGGATTATCCCGCACCGCCATATCGATCAGACCCAGAACCGTGGTGATGGTGGTCATAAGGATGGGACGCATACGGGTAGTTCCCGCATCCAGAATGGCCTCCCGGCGTTCCATACCCTCCAGACGCAGCTGGTTGATATAGTCCACCAGAACGATGCCATTGTTAACGATGATACCCGTCAGCATGACAAAGCCGATCAGGGAGATGACACTGACTTCCATGCCGCAGATCATCAGGCCAAGGAAGCCTCCGGTAAAGGCCAGAGGAATGGTAAACATAACGATAAAGGGGGATTTCAGACTCTGGAACTGAGCCACCATAACCAGATACACCAACAGGATACCCAGCACCAGCATCAGCATCAGCTGTTCCACAGCTTCCATAATGGTCTCATTTTCACCGGTGAACTCCACGATGACGCCTTCCCCCAAATCCACCTGTTCCAGAGCCGCCCGTGCCTCCGCAGAAACCAGAGTCACGTTATAACCGGGTTCCGTACGGCCGGTAACAGTCAGATAGCGGCGCTGACCAGAACGCTGAATGGAGCTGAGGCTGGAGGTCTCCTCTACCTGGGCCACCTCAGACAGCGGGAATTCTTCGGTTTCGCCTTCCTTGTTGGTCACTTCCAACGGATAGTTTTCCAGATCCTCTGCATAGATCCGGCTGCCCTCCGGCTTTTCAATAATGACGTCTGTGGATTTCCCCTCGATCTCCAGGGTAGCTGCCGTGGCAGTTTCCGTCAGAGAAGAGGCCAGCCCCATATAGATCTGGGCAACGGTAATTCCCTTGCCCATGGCCTTGTTCCGGTCAATGGCAATGTGCAGCGCAGGGGCAGCATCCTCCAGACCATCGGACACTTCACCGATGCCCTCCACCGCTTCCAGTGTCGCAGCTGCCTTTTTGGCGCTTTCCTGAAGGGTATCCATATCATCGGCGTAGATCTGCATGGTCACACCGCTGCCGGTGAGAGCGCTCATATCCATCATGGCCGAAGATCCTCTGACCTTGCAGGCCATGTCTGCGCAGAGCGATTCGATCTGCTGGCTGACGGCAGCGCCGGAAGCAGTCTCATCCTCCAGCGTAATATATATGGTCAGACTGTAGCTGGTTTCGGTAACACCGCCTGTGGAGGAGGTACCTGTGGACATCATGGCACCCACAGTGGCAATTCCGTCCACAGTCTCCACCCGGTTCAGCACCTCATCTGCCAGTTCCGCCGCTTCCTCCATGGTGCAGCCCTCGGGCATGGAGATGCTGAGGTTGACATTGGGCATATCCATTTCCGGCATAAAGATGAATCCGCCGGAAATGCTCTGATAGGCAGATACCAGCAGCAGAATCAGGGCGGCTGCCAGCACGATGAACTTATGATTCAGCGCCCATCCTGCCATTTTCCGGTAGGTCACCAGAAGCCGGGACATGAGGCCGTCCTTTGTCTTCTTTTCCTTGCGGAGCATACCGGATGCCATGGCAGGCACCAGTGTCAGGGAAACGATCAGACTGGCCAGCAGCGCATAGCTCATGGTAAGGGCCAGATCGGTAAACAGCTGGCGGGTAATGCCTTCCACAAAAACAATGGGCAGGAACACACATACGGTGGTCAGGGTGGAGGCCGTAACCGCACCGGCCACCTGCTGGGCACCGGAAACTGCTGCCTGGATCACGTTGGCGCCCTTGGAACGGAGCCGGTAAATATTTTCGATAACCACAACGGAGTTATCCACCAGCATGCCGACCGCCACAGCAAGTCCGGACAGTGAGATCATATTGATGGTAACGCCGGAGAAGTACATCAGCACAATGGCAAAGATCACACTGATGGGAATGGCGCACAGCGTAATGAAGGTCGGCCGCAGATCCTTCAGGAACAGATACAGCACAATGATGGCAAACAGTGCGCCCAGCATCAGGCTGTTCAGAATAGACTCCACGATCAGGTAGATGTAGTCACCCTGGTTCATCAGAGCCACAAATTTCAGACCGGGATACTCCGCTTCCAGTTCCCGGAACCGCTCGTTGATATTATTGGTGGTCTCAGCAGTGGCATAGGTGCTCTGCTTCTCAAAGCTCAGCATGATGCCATTTTCGCCATCCAGCTTGGCATAGGTCTCACCCCGGTTATCCGTGAGCATAACGGCTGCCACGTCCTTCAGGTGGATGGGGTCAATGCCCTCCATGCCCATGTCAAACAGCAGCAGATTCTCCAGTTCCTCCACGGAGGTGATCTCATCGCCAACGGACACCATGTAGCTGACACCATCCTGCTCCACATAACCTGCCGGCATGGCAAAGTTCTGGGCAGTCAGAAGCTGCGTCACCAGTTCCATGGTAATGATATTGTTCAGATTTGCCTGGTCCAGTGCATCGGCACGTCCCTCTTCGATGGCCTCAAAGCCGTCCTCGATCTGGGTCATGGCGCTCTGGATAGAGGCGCTGCCCTGGGTGATCTGGGAGGCCATGGAGTCGATGCCCTTGGCGCCCATTTCCTTCACTGTCTGGGTGGTCTGCTCCACCTGGCCGATTCCTGCAGCAGTCTCAGACACCAGTGCTTCCAATACAGAAATGCTGGCATCCATATTCCCGGGATCCACGCCCTGGCTCCAGAGTTCTGCCTCCATGGTCAGCTTTTCCGTTTCCAGACCCACAAGAGTTCCCTCCAGCGCTGCAATTTCCATGGTCAGCGTCTGGTCTTCCGGATTGGCAGCCTGCTGGCCGCGAAGCTCCTCCAGCTGCAGCTGGGTATCGGCAATCTGCTGATTCAGTGCTGCCAGTGTTTCCTTTGCAGTGGACAGATCATCGATCTGATCCAGAAGGTCGTCTATGGTGGCAGTCATCTGCTCCACAACGCCCTGGTTGGCAGCATCCGCCGCATCGGCCAGTTTCTGCTTTGCCTGATTCATCTGATTCTGGGCACTGTTGATCTGTGCCTGTGCGCTCTGGAGCTGGGCCTTCTGATTCTTCAGCTCGGCCACCGCATCGTCCATCTCGCCGTTGATCACGTCCCAGATCTTCTGGTTCAAATCATCGAACTTTTTCTGCTCCAGGACCACGTGAATCTCCTGTGAAATCATACCGGTGGTACTGATCCGGGCCACGCCGGGAATACCTTCCAGCTCGTTCATCAGGGTATCATTCAGAAATTCCGTCAGTTCCAGCGTGGACATACCCTCCATGGCGACGCCAGCCACCTCCACAGGAAGCATGGAGGGGTTGATCTTCAGCACATAGGGGATACCCACCATATCATCCCACGCCGCAGACATCTGGTCGATTTTCTGCTGGATGTCCACACCGATGGTATCCATATTCACAGATTCCTCAAATTCCAGCATAACCATGCTGTAATTTTCACTGGAAGTGGAGCTGATCTCCTTGATATGCTCCAGCGTAGCCATGGATTGTTCCATTGGCTTGCTGACCTCGGCCTCCACACGTTCCGGGTTGGCACCGGGATAGGTGGTCATGATCATGACATAGGGAAAGTCCATATTGGGCAGCAGATCCGGTGTCATACGGGTATAGGAAACCACACCCAGAACCAGAATCGCTATAACGACCACAAAAATTGTCAACGGTTTTTTTACACTGAATTTCGGCATACCGCACTTCCTGTTCTGCCTGCGTTTTGGCATATAATTACCAGTATAATTTATCACAGGGAATCGGTTTTATCAACGCGATTTCTATGAACGTTTTGTTAACTTCAGAAATACTGAACGAAAAAAGGGAGCCGCCGAAGCGACTCCCTTCTGAGGAAACCATAAGGATTACTTCTTGAACTTGGTCAGGGTCATCAGCAGGGCAGAGCAGCCGAACAGGCCGATGACGTTGGGCAGAACCATCAGGTAGTTGGCAAAGTCAGTCAGTTCCCAAACCAGGTCGGAGGACATGATGGTACCCAGGAAGATGAACACCAGAGCGATGACGGTGTAGACCTTCACGCCGGTCTTGCCGAACAGGTAGTTAACATTGGTCTTACCGAACATATTCCAGCCCAGAATGGTGGAGAATGCAAAGAAGAACAGAGCCACAGCAACGAACATGTTGCCGGCGGTCTCGCCGTAAACCACGCCGAATGCAGTCTGTGCCAGGTTGGTCTTACCCAGAACATCCACAACAGCGCCGGTGTAGCCGTTGGCCAGAGGGCCATCAGCGGTGTACAGGGTGGAGATGATGACCAGAGCATTCAGGGTCAGAACCACGAAGGTGTCGATGAAGACGCCAGCCATAGCGACGGTGCCCTGCTCGTGGGGGTTCTTGACGTTGGCCAGAGCGTGTGCGTGGGGAGTAGAACCCATACCAGCCTCGTTGGAGAACAGGCCGCGCTTGGCACCCTGAGAGATAGCGGTCTTCAGAGCAGCACCAAATGCGCCGCCCACGATAGCC
>JAFQTF010000028.1 GCA_017409205.1 Oscillospiraceae bacterium
CTTTGCCACGATCTCCGACGCGGACAAGGAGGAGGCACTGCCCCTGCTGCGCCGGTTCTATCGGCTGGGCTTCAACCTGGAAGCCACGGCAGGCACGGCGGCATTCCTGAAAGAGCATGGCATCCGCACCCGGGTCAAAGCCAAGGTAGACGATGGTTCCACAGAAATTCTCGACACCATCCGGCAGGGCCATGTGACCTATGTCATCAACACCATGGATGTCCGCTGCGAGGACATTCACTCCGGCTCCAGCCAGATCCGCCGCTGCGCCGTGGAAAACGGCGTGACCATGCTCACCGCGCTGGATACCGTCCGTGTGCTGCTGGATGTGCTGGAGGAGATCACGCTGGGAATTTCCACCATCGATGCATCATAGGAGGAAATATGGAATTTTGCGCCCAAAAAACAAAAGAAGCCCTGATCGTTTGGATCAGAGCATGGTTTGAGAAAAATGGACGGGACTGTAACGCAGTCATCGGCATTTCCGGCGGCAAGGACAGTTCTGTTTGTGCCGCCCTGTGTGTAGCTGCACTTGGCAGAGACCATGTTATCGGTGTTTTGATGCCAAACGGAAGTCAAAGAGATATTCCAGACAGCTATCAATTGGTTTCGCATCTGGGAATTCGCAGTGTGATCGTGAACATCGAAGGCGCGGTAACTGCCATCCGGCAGCAATTAACGGAATCCGAAATCGCTCCCACTTCGCAGACTACCATCAATCTTCCGCCCAGGATCCGGATGTCCGTGCTGTATGCAGTGTCTCAGTCCATGAACGGACGGGTCATCAACACCTGTAACCTGTCAGAGGACTGGGTGGGCTATTCCACCCGCTACGGCGATGGTGCCGGAGATGTATCTCTGTTGGGAAAGCTGACCGTTCAGGAGGTAAAGGCATTGGGCCGGGAAATGGGCCTGCCTGAAAATCTGGTGGAGAAAACACCTTCCGACGGTCTTTGCGGCAGCAGTGATGAGCAGAAGCTGGGCTTTTCCTATGCCGTTCTGGATCGATACATCCGTGAGGGCGATTGTGAAGATCCTGCGATCCGTGAAAAAATCGACGAGCTGCATCGTGCAAACCGGTTCAAACTGGAGCTGATGCCTGTGTTCGAGTCCGGCCTGGAGGAAAAAGCATGACCTGTTCCGCAGTATCCGCAGCGATCGGACATTGCTATCCGATTTATGTCCGCTTCCGGGGCGGTAAGGCGGTTGCCGCATTATATGGCTATCTGTTTTCCCTGTGGATCATGGGTAGTCATGCGCCCCTTGTGTTTTTTCTGCCGTTGTGTATGGTCTGAAAAAAGGAAAAGTACAGATCGCCCACTGCCGGAACGAGAATGCTGCCAACATGCTGAAAGCAATGATTAAGGCGGAACTGCCTAATGTGACCGTAAAGATCGGCAGGAATCTGGGCCTTTTCAGCTACTATGCCGAGCGGGGCGGTATGCTGGTTGGTTACGAGAAATTCTGATACATATTGCGTTTGAAAAGGAAAGATCGAGATGGCTGGAAAAATTCTGATCACTGCCGAGACCGGCTCTGATATTACTAAGGAAATGGCAATGGAGCTGGGCGTCACCCTGATCCCCATGCACGTTTCCCTGGGCAGCGAGACCCTGGACGATGGCACATTCCCTCCCGAGGATGTCTGCGCCTACTATGACAGGACCGGCAAACGTCCCACTACCAGCGGCAGCACCCCCTATGACTTTGAATCCGTTTACGATAAGCTGTTTGCGGAGGATTCGGATCTGCAGATCCTGCATCTGGCCTATTCCGCTGTGACCACCTGCTCTTATCACAGCTGCGAGCTGGCGATCGAAGGCAAGCCCTATGCAAAGAATGTCCGCATTGTGGACACCAAGCACGTTTCGGTCGGCCAGTGCGCCGTTGTCATTGCCGTTAAGGAGTAGCTGGCAGAGCATCCGGAAGCCACAGTGGATGAAGCCGCAGCCACTGCTGTAGTGATCGGCGAGCAGACCAAGATGTGCTTCCTTCCCGATAACCTGGATTATCTCCGGGCCGGCGGCCGGTGCAGCAATGCGGTGGCACTTGTCGGCAACCTGCTGCATCTGCATCCGTGCATTGAGATCATCGACGGCAGGCTCATCGCCGGAAAGAAGTACTGGGGCAAGCTCAGCAAGGTGGCTCCCGTTCTGCTGAAGGAATTTGCCGCCAAGCACGATCTCAGGAAGGATCATGTGTACTTCATCAACACGCCTTACATGGATGAGAATGTCCGGGCAGCTCTGAACGCCGAAGCCGCAGACCTGGGTTTCAAAAAGATCACCTGGGTCAAAACCGGCTGCGTCATCACCTGCCACGGCGGCCCCGGTGCGTTTGGCATTGTAGGTGCCGTGAATACCTCCAAAACTGTCTGATGCATGGAACAGCACCATCCGAGAGATGGTGCTGTTTTACTGTTGAAAATAGTATAAGACCCAGAAGGCGCAGAAAAGAAGCAAAGTGAAAATACGAATGCGTCTGCCAACTGAAAAGCAGGACAGCCGAGGGGACTTGAACCCCTATTCCGCAAGGAGGCAGAACCTAAGAATTCAGGTGTGTAATCTGCCGAACTTTCGGTCACTGGCCCCGGCGGACGATCTCATATGCATGGGCCTGGGCAGCCTTGACTGCTTTATAGACGCCATCAACGGTCATCTCCAGTTCAAAGGCAATTTCCGCTACTTTCTGTTTTTCATAGCCAAACGCACCGAAGTAGTGACCTAGAAGGTAGCGATCCTTGCTGGACAGTCGGCTCAGAATGTCCGGAAGATGCTCCAGGCCGATTTTCGTCATGACCTGATACTCCACAGAATCCGCCGGGCTTTTCAGGGAAAGAATCGCACCGGCGTGGAGGTAATTGTCTGCGGTGGGCATGGCGTTTGCTTCTTCCAGATCTTCGTAGGACAGTGCAGCTGCACGCGTATTCTTTTCAAGCCAGCGATACATGGCTCCCTTGAGGAAGGGGTACACATAGGTGGTAAGCTTGCCTTTGACTTCGTCGTAGCTGCCTTTGTAAATTACTTCAGAAAAAGCAAGGACCCCCTCGCTGACCAGATCATCGAGGACTTCCGATTCTGCTCAGCCGATAGTTTTTGCGCTCTTCCTGGCTATGCTCCAGAACAGATCCATATTCTGTTCGTAAA
>JAFQTF010000029.1 GCA_017409205.1 Oscillospiraceae bacterium
CTCAGTTGGTAGAGTAGCCGGTTCATACCCGGTATGTCATCTGTTCGAATCAGATTGCCGCTACCAGGCCCGTTGGTCAAGCGGTTAAGACACCGCCCTTTCACGGCGGTAACATGGGTTCGATTCCCGTACGGGTCACCAAAAAAGAGATCGGCTTTTGCCGGTCTCTTTTTTTGCTTATCGGAAGGGCATCGAATGACTAAATCTGACCGTCCGGTGGATAGTCAGGGCACACCAGTTCAAAAACTGATGTGTCACAATACTATAACGATTCCCGTGCGGGTAACCCAAAAACCCACACCGACTGGTGTGTGTCTTTTTTTTGCACTATATTTCAGATTCCATCCGGTTGCACCGCAATGCAAACACCCCCGGCAAAATGCCGGGGGTGTTCGCGGAAATAGAACAGGAGGTAAATAGATCACAGGACAATAGCCTGAGATATACGGATCAGCCACGGAAGAAACAGCGGTATACGAAACAGGCCGTTGTACCCGGAACCAGTTTATCAGGCCTTTTTAGGGGATGCAGCCTTCTTTGAAATCTTCTTTACAGGCTTTTTGGCAGCCTCTGAAGCAGGCATTTCCTCTGCTGCCTCCAGGGAAGCGAGCCGAATCTCTCCCTCCCGCAGTACCACTGCCGTGCGGGCAGGCAGATACAGGGAGATGGTGGAAGCGCCGTTTTCATCCATCTGCACCGGATAAGTGCCGTGAGCGACCTGTCCCCAGCCACCGTATTTCCAGTCGTCGGTGGTGAAGGCCATTTTGTAATCGGCGCAGTTGGGGATACTGATCTTCACATCAGTGTAGGAATTGCAGGGACTGAAGTTAAAGGCAAAAAGCAGGCCCTTCCGGTAAAATACGATCACCTGGCGGTAAGGATCGCTGTAACGCAGATCACCCATCTTCTGCTCAAACAGATCCGCAGCCTTGGTCACAGCGATCATGTCTTTATCGAAGGCATTCAGATACTGGTATTTCAGATCCTGATTGTCCGCCAGGCTCCACTGGCGGCGGCAGTAGTGGAAGCTCCAGCCGTTGCCCTCCCGGGGGAAGTCGATCCATTCAGGATGGCCGAATTCATTACCCATGAAGTTCAGGTAAGCCTCACCGCCGCCGGCAATGGTATACAGACGAATCATCTTATGCAGGGCAATGGCACGGTCGATGATATCGTTGTGGCAGTCCTTGTGCATGTCGGTATACATGGCTGCATCTGCCAGCCGGAAGATCATGGTCTTATCTCCCACCAGCGCCTGATCGTGGGACTCCACATAAGCCACAGTGTCTTCACCGGGGCGGCGCATACACATGCTGCGCCACATGCCAAAAACGTCCCAGAACTCATCCTGGCGCTCCTTAACAGTCCTGACCCACATATCAGGCAGACCCATACCCAAACGGTAGTCAAAGCCAATGCCGCCGTCTTCAAGATCTAAGCACATGCCGGGCATACCGGACATGTCTTCTGCAATGGTGATGGCATTGGGATTCACCTGCCGGATCAGCTCATTTGCCAGCTGCAGGTAGGTGATGGCCTCTACATGGGTATTGTAGGAGAAATACTTGTCGTTGGAATTGAAATCCGTGCCCAGACCATGGTCGTGGTACAGCATGGACGTCACGCCGTCAAAACGGAAGCCATCGAAGTGATACTCCGTCATCCAGAACTTCAGGTTGGACAGCAGAAAGTGGATCACTTCCGTCTTGCCGTAGTCAAAGCACTTGGTACCCCAGGCAGGATGGTCACCTTTACTGCCTGCATGGAAGAACTGGTACTCGGTGCCGTCGAACATGTTGATACCCTCGGCAGTGTTCTTCACTGCGTGGGAATGGACCACATCCAGAAGTACCCGGATGCCCATTTCATGGGCCTTGTTCACCAGATATTTCAGGTCCTCAGGCTTTCCGAACCAGGAAGATGCTGCAAAGAAATTGGAAACCTGATAGCCAAAGGAGCCATAGTAAGGATGCTCCATAATCGCCATCAGCTGCACAGTGTTATAGCCTGCCTCCTTGATTCTGGGCAGGGTGTAATCCGCAAATTCCCGATAGGTGCCTACATGGCCATGCTCCTGGGCCATGCCCACATGGGCTTCATAGATGTACAGAGACTTTTCTCCTGCGAAGTTTGCATCCGTCCATGCAAACTGCTTTCTGTCGTCCACCACTTCGGCACACCAGGCTGTAGTGTTGACATCCTGAACCACCCGGCGGGCATACAGCGGGATATGCTCAGTACGGGTTAAGTTGGCATCCACAATGGTCTTGACCTTACAGCCTTCCCAGAGAGCATCGTCACCGGGCAGAAACAGCACCCAGCAGCCGTCACCGCAGCGCAGCATGGGCTGTTCCGTCCAGTTCCAGCCGTTGAAGTCGCCGGTCAGATACAGCTGATGGGCATTGGGCGCCCATTCCCGGTAGACCCAGCCGCCGTCAACATGATGAATACCGAAATAATTATGGGCATTGGCAAAATCGCTCAAAGAATTTCCGGCAAGCAGCAGACGCGCCTTGGTGTCCCGGTAAAGCTGCATCCGGTAATCAATATCCCATGCAAAATCCTTCAGCTGAGGATTCAGTTCCAGTAATCTGTACATCGTATTTCTCCTTTATTTTCCGAAGACATCCAGCATGGTGCCATTTTCATCAAAACAGGCCAACGTTACTGTGGTTCCGCCCAGCTCAATACCGAAACCGTATCTCATAAGAATATCTCCTGGTATGCTTCAATGGTAATTTGAAAATCCATTAACAAGGCGTGCCGTGCAAGCCTATGTACACAAATATCCGGCGATTTGGTTATTCCTCACTATCCGGCTGCCGACTGTCCTGGGCCAGCCACTGACATTGGGTCAGTGCCATATTGCCACAGGCCGCCTTAACATAAAAACGCACAAGCGCAGACATAGATACCGAAGCGGATCAGCTCATGCGCTCTTTACTTCTATTAAAACGCCAAAGTGGTCAGAAACTACGGGATCCGTCCTGCCGTCGAACATGATCCGGGAGGAGAAGATCTCTTTTTTATGATTGCACCAAATGTAATCCAGACGCAAGCTTTCGTCCGACGGATCGGCAAGCTTTTCCCGCCATCCATCGATGCAGCCCCGGGCTGTTGCCCTGCCGTCCCTATGGCGGGCTATCTGATAGGTATCTACCCATCCGCATGCTACAATATGATCGTAGCTTTGGCCGGGAATCATATCCGGGGCATTAAAGTCGCCCATAAGCCAGACCGTACCGCACATCCGTTTTCCAACAATACAGGAATTGAGAACCTGCCATTGATTCAGAAAGTGCTCAGCGGCATCATCCCACCAGCCCATGTGCAGGCAGTAAAACCAGTCCTCCAGGCCTTCCAGCTGAACCCCCAGAGCGGCGCGGGTACGCCAGTTATGATAATCCTTGACTTTGCTGATGGGAAACTGATCCACGCAGCGGATCCTCCGTCCCAGACTCAGGATGGCAATCCCTTCATCGAATTTGCCGTAGCCCCGTTTGATGGGAAGCCATACCCAGTAGCAGTCAATTCCGGCCTGCCGCAGAAGATTTGCCACCAATGCCGCATAATTGTCTGCGCGGACCTGAATGCAGCCTGGCACCGGATACTGCCCTTCCAGCTTCTCCAATCCCATCAGCTGTGCATCCGCTGTCTGATTGACCTCCTGCAGGGCAATGATATCCGGCTTTTCCCGGAGAATCCCTGCAACAAACCAGTCGAGTTTTTTCTGATGATCCTTCTCCAGAAGAGAGTGTGTGTTCAGCGTCAGGATTTTCATATCAATTCACCCTTTCAGCAAAAACGGCCGGGAACAGGCCGAGCCCGTCCCGACCTATGTTTCAAGTAACGGATTACGCAATCATCGTTTGAAAGTTTCCGCAACTTTCCGAAACTAATATTACAATAATTTCTGAAATATTTCAACAGGATATTTCAGAAATTTTCATATTCTGCGTTCTGCACAATTCCCCATTCTTTTCTCTGTCTGCTTTACACACAATTCCTTTCCCGTGGAAATTACGATTGACTTTCCTTTCAAAACATCATAAAATAACGTTAACAAAGAACATTCTGCAATATTATGAAATTTGCAGAAAAAGGATGTGCCGTTATGTCTGTTACCATCAAAGATATTGCAAAGCTGGTAGGCGTTTCTCCCGCCACCGTTTCCCGGGTCTGCAATAACCATCCTTCCATCAGCAAAGAAACCCGCGAGCGTGTACAAAAAGCCATACAGGAACTCGGCTATGAACCGCCTGTATCTCAGGAAAGTTTACCCGCCCAAAGTGTCAATACCATCGGTGTGGTTCTGCCGCCTTCTGCACAGGACGCCTATGAAAATACCTTTTATCTAAAAGCTATCCGCGGCATCAGCCAGATCTGCAACCAGCGCCGCGCCAATACCTGTATCGTCACCGGTCAGGATTATGAAGAGGTTTTGCAGTCCGTTCAAACCCTTCACCAGAGCGGCCGGATAGCCGGATTTATTATCCTCTATTCCCGCAAAAACGATATCATCATCGATTATCTGTGTGAGCACGGTCTTTTATATGTGATCGTCGGAAAGCCCAGCGATCTGACCGGACAAACCATTTGCGTTGACAACGACAATCTTCTGGCAAGCCGGGAAGCAACGGATTATTTGTACGCACTGGGGCACCGCCGCATTGGTTTCATCGGCGGAAAAACGGAATACATGCACGCCTCCGACCGTCAGGCCGGTTATCAGCTGTCCCTGCTGCTGCATAATCTCAGCGCAAGCAGCGACTATTGTATCGAAATGGAAGGCGTCTGCTCCAACGGCAATCGGGCTTTGATGGAACTCCTCCGAAGACCTGACCGTCCAACCGCCTTTGTTGTCAGCGACGACATGCTGGCGCTGGCTTTGGAGCGGATCTGCGCGCATATGAACCTTTCCATCCCCAATGATGTTTCCATCATTGCCTTTAACAATTCCCTTTATGCCGAACTTGCTTCCCCGCAGCTGACCGCTGTGGACATCAACGCCTATGCCCTGGGACGGGAAGCAGCCAACCAGATTCTCAATCATGTGGAGAATCCCAATCTGGCCGCCACCAGAACCATTGTCCCCCACTGCATCGTGGAGCGCAGCAGCTGTAAGCAGATCTGTGAATAACAAAAAAGTCCCGGATGTCTGGTAACTACCAGTACATCCGGGTTTTTTTACTTTTTATGGAGCTTCTTCCACAGGAACAGCACCGCCGCGGCCAATGCCAGCCCACCGGCAACCAGCCAGCCTGCCCCGGAATTGCCGGGGAGCTGTTTTACCAGAACCATCGCACTGATGGGCGCAACGGAGACTTCTCCTTCCGCCTGATCCAGCACTTCAAGACCGGCCCGCTCATGGTCAATATAAATATCCCATTTGCCATCCGGCAGAGTTACGGTGGCGGCCTCTCCTCTGGGATTGAATATCATCACGAATTCCTGTTCTTCTCCATTGGCGCCGGGAAGAATGTGGAAGCCTGTGACATTGAAATCCAGCCCCGCCAGATTTTCAATATGATCGGTGACCTCCTCCGCAGTTGTCATCCGCAATGCCGGATGCTGCTTCCGGAAGGCAATCAGACCCTGATAGTATCGGCATACTTTCTGATAGCTTTCCTGATTCAGATCGTCCCACTTCAGGTTGTTGACACTGTCCGGGCTGCAATAGCTGTTATGGTCAAAGGTACCGTCCGGCAACGGCTTGGACCGGAGCATTTCTTCTCCCGCCTGGAAGAAGGGAACGCCCTGAGAAGTCATGCAGATAGCCGCTGCCAGGTTATTCATCCGGATCCGGTCTTCCAGACTGCTGTCCGGTGCGGACTGGGTCAGCCGGTCAAAGAGGGACATATTGTCATGACAGGAAGCATAGTTGATGGTCTGCGTGGGGTTTTTACACCAGGAGGGCAAGCCGCGGAAACAGGAAGCAATGGTCCCTGTATGTCCGCCGATTCCTGCTACATATCCCCGTTCATCGTTGTTGAACACGCTGCCCCGGAGACAGTCCCGGAGTGTATCGGAGAAGAAGGCAAATTCCGGAACTTCCTGAGAATTGGCCTGGGTGGTCATGGTGTAGCCTGGCTTGGTGACCGCCGTGGTCATGGTCCAGCCCTCACCGTAAAAAATCACATTGGGATGGGTCTTGTGGACCTCTTCAATGACAGCATTGATGGTATCGGTATCAATAAGTCCCACCAGGTCAAACCGGAAACCATCGATATGATATTCGTCCGCCCAGTATTTCACGCTGTCCACAATGTACTTGCTGACCATGCTTCGCTCGGAAGCCGTATCATTGCCGCAGCCGGAACCGGCGGAATAGATACCACTGTCGCTGATCCGGCTGAAATAACCGGGCACGATCTGATTGAAGCAGAAGGTCTCTGCATTGTACACATGGTTGTATACCACGTCCATGATGACACTGATACCATTGTCATGGAGTCCCTTCACCATCTGTTTCATTTCAGCCACACGAACTTCTCCGTGATCAGGATCGGTGGAATAGGAGCCCTCCGGCACATTGTAGTTCTGAGGATCATAGCCCCAGTTAAACTGCGGGATATCCAGCCGGGACTCATCCACAGAGGCATAATCATAGCTGGGCAGCAGATGTATGTGCGTGATGCCCAGATTTTTTATATGATCCAGGCCCGTGGGAATCCCCTCTGCATTGGTGGTTCCGGTTTCAATCAGTCCGAGGAACTTTCCCTTATTCTGAATACCGGAGCTTTTATCCACGCTGAGATCCCGGACGTGCAGCTCATAGATCACTGCATCGGTGATGGAGTTGCCTGCATGAGGATCGGTATCCTCTGCCCAGCCCGCCGGATCAGTGGAATCCAGATCCAAAACCATCGCCCGCTGTCCGTTGACACCGGTGGTTCTGGCATAAGGATCACAGGCTTCCACGGTCTTGCCGCCAACTTCCACCAGGTATGTGTAATAAACACCGTTGAGATCGCCCATTTTTTCTGCGACCCATGTTCCGTTTACATCCGGAACCATATCCAGCTGCTCCAGCAGATCCTCCGTACCGGCAGCACCGCTTTCATAGAGATTCACTTTCACAGAAGCAGCGGTCGGTGCCCAGAGCCGGAATGCAGTCTTTTCCGCAGTCCATACTGCACCCAGATCATCCCCGGTATAGGTGTAAGCGATTTCGAAGTCTTCCGTGGAATACAGATTGGGCATCCGTACAGTATAGCCTGCCCCCTGACAGATCAGTGTATAGACCTGCATGTTATCCAGAGGCTGCTCCGTGGCAATGATACAGCTGCTGCCTTCCGCCGTTACGGAAGCGATAGCGATCTCTTCCTCTGCAGCTTTCAGAGAAAAGGCATTTTCCGGATCTGCCAGAGGCTGGGTCATCTCCACCAGAATCCCCACGCCCTGCCGGTATACCGCTTCTTTCACCTTGGTGCCGGTGGTCACATCTGCGCCATACACCATTTCATAGCCCTCCACACCGGCGTCAACATGGACATGCACCGTACCGGACAGGCAGTCTGCCACATCCACAAACTGATCCATATCCACATCCTTTTCTGCCCAGTTGGGCTGCTTGACGATAAATCCTACACTGGTCGCCCCATCCGGAACCGGGAAAGACGCCGTCATTTCGCCGGCTGTTTCCTCCAGTGGAACATCGGCAGCATCGCTGCCCTCTACCCAGAACCATACACTCCAGCCCTCATAGTTTCCATCCGGCCGGTCATAATGCAGGCAAATGGTGACACCTTCCGTTTCCGTGGCTTCCGCGAAACCCGTCAGACACCCCACCGACAGCACAAGGGCTGTCAACACCGCAAAAAAGCGCGTCATTGCAGAATATTTCATAACTCCCTCCTGACAAAAGAATTCCCCATATATGACAAAACCTCCGGCTTGCGCCGGGGGTTTTGTCATAGAAAGAGATGAACATCGGCAAAATAAGTCGCCGGTGATCTTTAAAAATCAGCAGCCTTCCAGGTTCAGGCCGGTCTCCTTGGAGAAGACGTGGCAGACATGGCCGGGGAAGTTGTAGTTGATGGTGTTGCCGTGGGACAGAGCGTTGACCTCAGCAGCGGTCATGTTCATGGTGGAAACAACCATGACAACGTCGCGGCCCATGGAGGTCACGTGCAGGTGCACGGAGGAACCCATCAGCTCGGAAACGTCCACAGTGCCGGCGATGCCGGTGCCTTCCAGAGTGATATGCTCGGGACGGACGCCCAGGACGATATCCTGC
>JAFQTF010000030.1 GCA_017409205.1 Oscillospiraceae bacterium
CATGGCTCAGACCAAGGAGCACCTGCTGCTGGCCCGTCAGGTCGGCGTTCCCGCTATCGTTGTCTTCATGAACAAGGCTGACCTGGTCGACGACGAAGAGCTGCTGGAGCTGGTCGAGATGGAAATCCGTGAGACCCTGTCCTTCTACGAGTTCCCCGGCGACGACATCCCCGTCATCCAGGGTTCCGCTCTGAACGCTCTGATCTCCGAGTCCAACGACATCAACGCTCCTGAGTTCGCCTGCATCAAGGCTCTGATGGATGCTGTCGACGAGTATATCCCCACTCCCGACCGTAAGGCCGACATGCCCTTCCTGATGCCCGTCGAAGACGTCTTCACCATCTCCGGCCGTGGTACCGTTGCTACCGGCCGTGTCGAGCGTGGCATCATCAACAAGAACGATAAGGTCGAAATCGTTGGCCTGCGTGAAGAGAAGAAGGACACCGTCGTTACCGACATCGAAATGTTCCACAAGCTGCTGGACTACGCAGAAGCTGGCGACAACATCGGCGCTCTGCTGCGTGGCGTTGACAAGAAGGAAATCGAAAGAGGCCAGGTTCTGTGCAAGCCCGGCTCCATCAAGCCTCTGACCAAGTTCGCTGGCCAGGTCTACGTCCTGTCCAAGGAAGAAGGCGGCCGTCATACTCCCTTCTTCAACAACTATCGTCCCCAGTTCTACTTCCGTACCACCGACGTCACCGGCATCATCTCCCTGCCCGAAGGCACCGACATGTGCATGCCCGGCGACAACGTTGTCATGAACGTTGAGCTGATCACCCCCATCGCTATCGAGAAGGGCCTGCGTTTCGCTATCCGTGAAGGCGGCCGTACCGTTGGTTCCGGCGTTGTCACCGAGATCTACGAATAATCTCCCGCGATAACTGAATTTTTGCCCCCGGTCTTCGGACCGGGGGCTTTTTTGGTTTAGAAACGGCAAAGATTCTGTATTTTCATCCTGATGCTTGGCATTAAGAAATCTTTATGTTATAATATTTTTGAAATGCCACAAAGGGTGTGAATATATGAAGGAACTGTTGAAAAAAATTAAAGAAGCACTGGTGTCAACCATTCCAATCACTGCCATTGTCTATTTTCTGGCCCTGACGCCATTATTTGATCTGTCCCGGACAGAACTGCTTACATTTACATTTGGCGCCATTATGCTGGTTCTTGGCGTCGGCCTGTTCAGTCTGGGTGCAGATTTGGCTATGACGCCTATGGGTACCCATGTTGGGTCCGGCCTTTCCCGTCAGAGGAAGCTAGGACTGTTGCTGAGTGTTTGTTTTGTTCTGGGTATGTTGATCACGATTGCTGAGCCGGATCTTCAGGTTTTGGCCAATCAGGTCAGTGCCGTGATGAATGGTACGGTTCTTGTGTACGCTGTTGGATTTGGCGTGGGCGCATTTCTGGTTATTGCTATTTTGAAGATCGTTTTCCGGAAGCCTTTGTCACATATTCTGATGCTGTTTTATATGCTGTTGTTTGCCATGGCGCTTTTGTTGGTTGTCAATGGTAATGAGGCCCTGCTGCCCATGGCCTTTGATTCCGGCGGTGTCACTACTGGTCCAATTACCGTTCCCTTTATCATGGCACTTGGTGTCGGTATTTCCAATATTTTGGGCGATCGAAGAAGCAAGGAAAACAGCTTTGGTTTGGTATCTCTGTGTTCCGTGGGTCCCGTTCTGGCGGTGTTGGTTCTGAGTGTGTTTTCCCGGAATGACCTGACCTATCAGATTCCGGACTATGCCGTCAGTCAGGATATTCTTGGTGCCTATCTGCATACCGCCGGACATACCTGTAAGGAAGTGGCTCTGGCACTTGGCCTGATTGTCATCTTTTTCCTCATTTGTCAGGTGCTTTTCCTGAAGCTCAGTGTCAAGCATTTGAAGCGGATTGCGGTGGGTGTTGGTTTTACCTATGTGGGTCTGGTGATCTTTCTCACCGGTGTTAACGTAGGCTTTATGCCTGTGGGTTATAAACTCGGCCAAACATTGGGTAGCGGCAGCGAAATTTTCCTGATCGGCTTCGGCCTTGTCTGCGGTGTTTTGACAGTTCTGGCAGAACCGGCCATCCATGTTCTGAATGCGCAGGTGGAAGATGTCACCGGCGGACTTGTCAGTAAGAAGTCCATGATGATCGGTCTGTGTATCGGTGTCGGCGGTGCCATTACCCTGAGCATGGTCCGGATCGTCTTTGACTTTTCACTGGTTTATTATGTGATTCCCGGATATTTTGTGGCACTGGCTCTATCTCTCTTTGTGCCGCCGGTGTATACGGCCATTGCCTTTGACTCTGGTGGTGTTGCCAGTGGTCCCATGACCTCCGGTTTCATCCTGCCCTTTGCAGTAGGTGCCTGTGTGGCACTGCAGGGCAGTGAAGCAGTGTTGCGGGATGCCTTTGGCGTGGTGGCGCTTGTGGCTATGGCCCCTCTGATCACCATTCAGCTGCTGGGCTTCCGTGGCATCGTGGCAGAGCAGGTCAATGAACGCAAGGCCATGAAGCGGATCCTGGATGCAGATGATCAGCAGATCATCAACTTTCTATAAAGGAGGAGCGGTATGAGCAATTCTGTCAATGAATCCGCAATAAAAAAACTGAAACTCCTCTTTACGGTGGTGGACCGTCCAAAGGGTGAGTTTTATCTGGACGTTTTGAGTCAGTATGATATTAATTTTCAGATGGCCGTAGGCGGTATGGGTACTGCCAACTCCGAATTGGTGGAACTGCTGGGCCTGGAGCCTCATAAGGTGGTGATTCTCAGTGTGGTACGGGAGGATTTGGTGGATACGGTGATGAACTGTCTGGAAGACAAATTCTGTACCGTCCGAAACGGCAAGGGCATCTGCTTTGCCGTGCCGCTGGCCAGTGTCATCGGCGTCAATCTCTATCAGTTCTTAAGTGATAACCGTATGGGCAGGGGGGTATAAGATGAAGACCAATAACCATGAAGTGATTTTTGCGATCGTCAATTCCGGTTACGCGGAGGACGTCATGGATATCGCCCGGGAGCTGGGTGTTCGCGGCGGTACCATTCTAAATGCCAGAGGTGTCGTAAAAGCCGATGCCGCAGTATTTTTTGGTATCACGCTCCACGAGGAGAAGGAGATCCTGATGATGGTGGTGGATCGTGATATCCGGGACAAGGTTCTCAATGCCATATACAAGGAAATGGGCATGGCCAAGAAGGCCAAGGGCATCGCTTTCAGCCTTCCCGTCTCCGATGTGGCCGGCCTGGCACCCGAAATGGTGCCTGATACTGAAGCATAGGAATAAAGGAAAAGCACCACTCGTCCGAGTGGTGCTTTACTTGTTTCGTTTTGGATTTTTGGTCTGACCTAGCAGATAGTCAATGGAAACATTGTAAAAGTCTGCCAGTCTAATCAGAATGTCGGTGGGGACATCCCGCTGACCAAGTTCATAATTGCTGTATACTTGTTGAGAGCAATTCAAATACTCAGCAAGTTGCCATTGTTTCAAATCTCTATCTTCACGAAGATCCCGAATCCGCTGGTACATTCCATCACCTCACGGCTAGGATACCACACTGCAAAATGTTGTATTGACAGTTACTGCAGAATGCGGTAAAATCAAAAGATTGGAGGGATGTATAATATGAAAAATCCCAGAAATACGCTCCGGTATGGAATCTTTTGCATACTCGTAGTTTTGTCTTTGGGATATTTCCCGTCCCAAATTGGTTGGAATCTGTTTTGCATGGCCATGCTGATATGCCCCTTCACACCCATCCATGGCATGGTGGATTATGTACTTGGATGTCTTTCCAAACGGGGGCTGTTGTTTTTGATTCTGCTGGTCTATATGGGATATTACCCACTAAGGGACTTCAGTATACTGATGGAACGGATTACCATGATCGTTGAATGGTTCAGCAATCGGTAAAATAAAAAGCACCACAGTTCGTGGTGCTTTTTGATACAACCGGGTCTGTAAGCCGGGTTCTGTCTTGACAGCCATCTATCTAGCCCCGCAATTGCTCACGGGGTCAAGCCGCCTCCTCGGGACGACCGGGTCAGTCTTGTGTCCCTCCACGGCGTTGCTCCGGGATAGAGTTTACAGCGTAAAACCCATGTTACCATGGGCCGGGTGGGCTCTTACCCCACCTTTTCACCCTTACGTCGTCGATTCGCACATACAATCGATCACTTAGCCGCTGACGGCAAAGCTCACACTGTATGTGGAATCTCCTATTCCCCATTAAGGGGAACGGCGCGGTATCTCTCTGTTGCACTTGTCCTGAGATTGCTCTCGGCGGGCGTTACCCGTTATCCCTGCCCTGTGGAGCCCGGACTTTCCTCATCCGCTGCCTTTCGGCATGCGTCCGCGGCTGTCCGACCTGGTTGCGGAAATATTGTACTCCAACGCGGGTAAAAAGTCAAATGTCTTGCAAAATGTTTTCATAAAGGATATACTATAATCACCATACTATGGAATGAGGAATGAATCATGCAAACTGCATTTGAAGCATATTTTACATCCCTGAAGGGAAAAAAAGTCGCCGTGCTGGGCCTTGGTGTCAGCAACCGCCCTTTGGTGAAGCTGCTGCTGGAATTTGGCTGCGACACCGTGGGCTGTGACCGGACGCCCCGGGAAAAGCTGGATGACGAAGTTCTGGAACTGGAAAAGCTGGGCTGCCGGCTCCATGTGGGCGAGACTTATCTGGACGGCGTGGAAGCCGATGTGCTGTTCCGTACCCCCGGCATGCACCCCGGAAATCCGGCCATTCAGGCGCTGGTAGCCAGAGGTGCACAGGTCACCTCCGAAATGGAAGTGTTTTTTGAAGTTTGCCCCTGCCGGCTGATTGCGGTCACCGGCTCCGATGGCAAAACCACCACAACGACCCTGATCTCCGAAATGCTGAAGGCTTCCGGAGAGACTGTCTGGCTGGGCGGCAACATTGGTACACCTCTGCTGCCTCTGGTGCGGCAGATGCAGGAAACGGATTATGCGGTGGTGGAGCTCAGCTCCTTCCAGCTGATGGATATGACCCGCAGTCCCCATGTGGCTGTTGTTACCAATCTGGCTCCCAACCATCTGGATGTCCATAAAGATATGGCAGAATATGTGGATGCCAAGAAGAATATTTTTCGCTATCAGAATGAAACCGACATCCTGGTTTTGAACGCCGACAACGAGATCACCGCCGGCTTCACCGGAAACGGCACCACCAAATTCTTCTCCCGGCAGGGAAAAACCGCCCATGTGATCGTGAAGGATGGCACCATTTACCGGGGCGGGGAAGCGGTGCTGAATACTGCCGACATTCTGATTCCCGGTGTCCATAATATTGAAAACTATATGACTGCCATTGCCGCGGTGGAAGGTCTGGTTGATGACGAGACAATCCGCCAGGTAGCAAAGACCTTCGGCGGTGTGGAGCACCGGATCGAACTGGTTCGCATTAAAGATGGTGTCCGCTTCTACAATGACTCCATTGCGTCCAGCCCCACCCGCACCATTGCAGGTCTCAGAAGCTTCCGGGAAAAAGTCATCCTCATTGTGGGCGGCTATGACAAGCACATTCCCTTTGACGTTCTGGGTCCGGAGATCTGCTGTCATGTGAAGAAACTGTTCCTGGGCGGCGCCACCGGTCCCAAGATCCGGGATGCGGTGCTGGCTTGCCCGGAATATGATGCCGAAGCATTGCCCATTGTGGATTGCGGCGATTTTGAATCCGCTGTCCGCGCTGCTGCTGCAGCAGCAGAAGAAGGCGATGTGGTGCTGATGAGCCCCGCCAGCGCAGCCTTTGACCAGTTCAAAAACTTTATGGTCCGTGGTGAATTTTACAAAAAACTTGTAAGGGAGCTGTAACAATGGACATTACCAAGCTGACAAAACCTGCCAGAAAGCTGCTTCCCCTGAAAACCTGCGGCGCCGTCATCGTGGCTGCCGGAACAGCTTCCCGGATGGGGGGCATCGACAAGGTCATGGCCACCTTGGGCGGTGAACCCATGATTGTCCGGACGGTGCGCCAGTTTCAGGACTGTGAGGCCATTTCCGAGATCGTCATTGTCACCCGGGAGGATCTGATCCTGCCCATTACATCTCTGTGCAGGGCGTATCCCAAGGTGAAGGCTGTGGTTCAGGGCGGCAAGAGTCGTCAGGAATCTGTGGCGCTGGGGCTGAATTCCCTCAGCGACAAGACAAAGCTGGCGGCTGTCCATGATGGCGCCCGTCCTCTTGTCACCTGGCAGGTCATTGACCGGGTGGTGCGGGCAGCCAATACCTATGGCGCCGCCGCACCGGCCATCCCTGTGAAGGATACCATCAAGGTGGTGGAGGGCCGGGTGGTGAAGAATACCCCCGACCGGGCGACGCTCTTTGCTGTGCAGACACCGCAGGTCTTTGATTTTGATCTGCTGCGTGCTGCTCTGACCAAAGCAAAGCTGGAGGAGGCTCAGGTCACCGATGACTGCTCCGCGGTGGAACGGATGGGTATGTCTGTGAAGATCGTGGAGGGCGATGAGCGGAATATCAAGGTCACTACCCCCATGGATCTGAAAATTGCGGAGATGCTGCTGGAGGAATTGTCATGAGAATCGGACATGGATATGATGTGCATAAGCTGGTGCCGGACCGGGATCTGATCCTGGGCGGTGTGAAGATCGACTATGAGCTGGGTCTGCTGGGTCACAGCGATGCGGATGTACTGCTCCATGCAGTGTCGGATGCTCTGCTGGGTGCTGCCGGTCTGGGGGATATCGGCCGCCACTTCCCGGATACTGACCCCAAATACAAGGGGGCGGATTCCCTGAAGCTGCTGGAAACTGTGGCAGAAAAGGTAAAAGCTGCCGGATACCGGGTCAGCAACATTGACGTGACCATGATTGCACAGCGTCCCAAGCTGAAGGATCATATCCCTCAGATGGTGCGGAACATCGCCGGGGCTGTGGGGATCGCTCCTTCCCGGGTGAATGTGAAGGCCACCACCGAGGAAAAGCTGGGCTTCACCGGAGAGGGGCTGGGCATGTCCTGCCATGCGGTGTGCCTGCTGGAAGAGTAAGTGCCTATGAAAAAGAATCTTTGGGCGCTTGCCGCCATTGCGGTGGTCATGTTTCTGCTGCCTGGCGCGACAGCACTGTTTGCACCCCATGATGCGGGAATGGCTATCTGCTTCCTTCTGTTTTTTGGACTGAACAACCTGTTCAGCCTCTATGTCGGCATTTATTCCGGCCTGAACCTGAAACAGCGGTGGTATCTCCCTCTTGTGAACGGTCTTGCCTTCCTGCTGGGAGTCTGGACGGTCTTTGACTGGGGCAATCCTGATTTTTATGGCTACATGACAGCTTACCTTGTCATCGGTGTTCTGACTATGTTTATCACGGTGATCGTGGTACGGAATATCCGGAAGGAACTGAATCAAAAATAAACGCAGCGGGTACACAGGTACCCGCTGAAATTTTTTACATTTTTTTTCAGAAATAGTGAAACGGAAACCCCTTTTTGATCGTCTTATAGATAGAGAGACAAAAGGAGGTGGGGCTATGGATGTCCTGTACCTATTCCACCGCTACCGGGACGATGTCTATCGTCTGGCGGTGAACTACACCCGCAGTCCCCAGGAGGCAGAGGATGTGTGCCAGACGGTTTTCCTGAAGCTGGTGGAGCAGCAGGAGTTGACTCCGGGAAAAGAAAAAGCCTGGCTGATGCAGGTCACGGTCAATGAATGTCGGGATCTGCTCCGCTCTTCCTGGTGGAAACGGACGGTGTCACTGGAGGAGGCGTTTTCCATGCCTCAGCGGGAGATGGATGAGACCATCTATCTGCTGCGGAAGCTTCCTCCCAAGTACCGGGTTGTGCTGTATCTGCACTATTATGAGCAGTATACCACCCCGGAGATTTCCCAGCTGCTGAAGATTCCGGCAGGCACCGTTTCCACCCGGCTGAGCCGGGGCAGGGAACAGCTGAAAAAGATGATGAAGGAGGGCTGAGCATGAAAAGACGACTGACAAGAGCCTACGACCACATGACCATGCCGGAGGGCTGTGCTCACTGCATCGAACAGCAGATGCTTACCCGGCTTCAGGAGAAAAAGACCGGATGTTATGCCAAAACCATTTCCCCGGTAAAATCCCGGCGAAGCGGCTGGGTTGCTGCGGCAGCAGCAGTCTGCGCAGTTGTGCTGCTGTCCGTTGGGGGCAGTGCACTGTTCCTGAGTCTGCCCTGGAAGACTTCAGATGGCCCCAAAGAACCGGTCGCCAGCTTTGCCGTGGCGGAGACCACTCGGCCTGCAACGGCAGAGGATCACTATGCCCTGGTCACTGAACTGCCTGCCCGGGAAGTGGAAGCCTTCGCAGCAGAGGTCCGGCAGAACGTGCTGGACGGGGACTGGGAAGCCTTTGCCGAAAAGGTACACTATCCCATTGCGGTTTATGATAAAAATGTGGGCAATGATGGGGGACTGGTGGGCCTTACCATCCGCAACCCGGTGAAGGAATCGTTTGTGCTGCAGATTGAAAAGGAAAGCTGCGCAGCCATGTTTTGTAACTGGCAGGGCATCTGCATGGCGGACGGGCGGCTCTGGATCAATGAAGTGGATGGCGAGCTGAAGATCACTGCCATCAATGATATGTTTGGGGATCTGGTGGATCCCGCCGATTTCCAGTATTCTGAAACCGAGACTGGAAAAGCTGCCCTTCATGGCTATTCCGGCATGGAGGAGGAAGAGGCCATTCCCTCCAGGTACAATCAGAATGTTTTGAATCAGATCGGCACCGGTACAAAGGTGATCTTGAATGGGAAGTTCGTCAGGAAAATTCATATTCCGGAATCAGTGACCATGGTCCGGGAAGGGGCCTTTGCGGACTGCCCGGCTCTGGAAGCGGTCTTTTTCCGGGGAGATGCCCCGGCGGAAATGGATGGGGTGTTCGATGGGTCCCCCAATGTGACAGTTTACTATCAGGAAGGTACGAAGGGCTGGGGCGATACCTGGTGTGGTCGCCCAACGCTGCCTTACAGCAGCACCTATATTACCCTGGGCACAGTCACACTGGCGCCCAGCAGACAGGACCAGGCCATGATCCTTTATCAGAATATTCTGGAAGGTGCAGCGGATTTCTACGCCGATGAATTTGGTCAGTTCATGACCATCTCACAATACTGCGAAAAAAAGCAGCAGGAAGCCGGGATGGCAGTCAGCGTCTCCAGGTTTACGCTGGCAGATCTGGATGACGATGGTATCAAGGAACTGGTTTTGTGGGTCTGCATCGATGAGAAATTCGAATTTGATTATGGCTCATTGGTATTGCGTTACCAGGACAGTGGCACAGCCCGGGGCTGGTTCTTACAGTATGGGCAGATGTTTGATCTGAAAAAGGACGGCTCCTTCCTGTGGAATGCGGGGCTGGGAGGCGGCAGTGGTGCAGCGAAACTGATCTTCGGGGAGGACGACTGGTCTTATCTGGCGATGGATGCAGCACAGCAGATGGATAAGGTGGCGGTGCGGTGGCATGTGTATCCCTGTCAGAAGCCGTATCTGGTGCTGTCCACCTATGAAACCATCTCCACCGGGCAGTGGGGTGATACCCTGGGATGGCAGTTTTACTACCTTGAGGAACTGGCAAAGGGAAATCTGGAACCGGACTGGAATCTGCTGGAACCGAAGCTCGTCATGGATGAACTGCGATATACTGTTGATGCCGGCGGGGACTTGGTGTATGTGTTTGATCCTGCATCCCCCGGCTGCTGGATGAGCCTTTCTCTGGCGGATGACGGGCAGATCACCATGCTGGAATACTATGTCTGCAACGGGGGCGGTGAGTTCCATGTGAACATTTCCGGTTTGCAGTCGAAGCTGGAGTATGAGATTGTGGATTCGGTCTCCTTCGACCAGAGGAAACTGAAGAATCTGGAAGAGGTCTGGGATTTCTTTGGTCAGGAGCAGGTGTATGAAGAAGGTATACGGGACATGGTGCAGATCCGGGCGCTGGCGGAGACATTCTGCAATGCCTATTTTGCAGGGAATATGGAATTCCTGCGGGAGAATGTGGCAAAAAGCAGCAGCATCCGGGTGGAAGCCTATCCCGGCGGGGGAGAAGCCACCATTGTTTCCTACAAGGGCCTGCCGGAACCTATTGATCTGGGAGACAGCTGCTCCGTCAGCATAGAGCTTCTGGAGCCGGGACAGGACAGCTATTCCTATCTGAATCTGGACCTTCTCCGGGAGGAGGGGAGCTGGAAAGTCCGTTCCTACAGCCTCGAAAAATAACAGAAAAACGGCCTGCGGAGTATTCCGCAGGCCGATTTGGCATATCGATCAACGCTTGATATCGAAATTCATATTCATGATGGACTTGATGGCCTGGGCATCATCGGTGATGTTGGCATCGCCATGGATGGTATGCTTGATGACGGAGCTGGCCACGGCAAAATTAATCATATCCATGGGCCTGTAATTGCGCATCATGGCGTAGATCAGGCCGGAGGCAAAGGCATCGCCGCCGCCCACGCGGTCCAGGATGTTGAAGGTAAAGAGCTTACTCTCAAAGGTGTGTCCCTGATACCACATATAGGCCTTCAGGGAATTGGAGGAGCCGGAATGGGCATAGCGCACATGGCGGCCGATGCACTTGATGTTGGGGTACTTCTCGATGAAGTGCTGGAATACCTCATCCTGCTGCTCATAACTGGGCTGCAGGGGCACGCCGTCCTTCCAGTCGCCCTTGCTGTGATCTTCCTCATCCTTCCACAGATGGTAGGGCTCAATGCCCATCAGCACATCCACATAAGGCAGGCACTGGGTGCAGTAATCTCTTGCTTCTTCCCAGGTCCACAGCTTGCTGCGGAAATTGCCGTCAAAGCTGGTGGTGAGGCCCAGTTCCTTTGCCACCTTCAGGCAGTTCAGGATGAAGTCGGCGCAGCACTGATTCAGGGCAGGAGTGATGCCGGAGACATGGAGCCAGGTGAAGCCTTCCAGAAGGCTGCGGATATCCACCTTGGAATAATCATACTCGGTGAAGGCAGAGTGCTTCCGGTCATAGGTGACCTTGCTGGCGCGGATGCCGTAGCCGGTCTCCAGATAGTAGGTGCCCAGACGATGGGTGGGGGTCTCCTCCGGGGTGGAGAGGATCACGGGTGTGCAGTGCACATCATTGGAGCGGAGCATGCGGATGGCGCTCTTGCCGATGGAGTTGTTGGGAACCACGGAGAAGAAGGTGCTGTCAATGCCCAGGTTTGCCAGAGACAGGGCGATGTTGGCCTCGCTGCCGCCGTAGGTGGCCTCGAATTCATTGGCCATACGGATCTTCTGATAGTTGGGCGGGGTCAGACGGAGCATGATCTCACCGATGGTGATGAATTTGTGGGAGCTCTTGTGGCTCAAAAGGGGATTATGGTGTTCCATGATGTGCCTCCTTGTGACAGATATATATAATAATTATAAGACATATCACTGGATGTTTCAATAGTTGGAACGGGAAAAAGTTGCACAAAATTGTGCGTTTTGACAAGGCGTATCGACCAAACCGGCTTGGAAACAGCACCCATTCGACTTCGGATGCATAGAGTGTACCGGGAGGGAACAGCCATGAAATTTTACTATATCACATTTCGTTCCATAACCTTTGCCCAGCAGGGGGATCGTCTGCTGAGCAGAAAAGGGATTCGATGCACACTGCTTCGGACGCCCCGCTGGATGGAGGCCCAGGGCTGCGGCTACTGTCTGCGGCTGTGGACCGGGGATATTCAGCCGGCGCTGGAGATTCTCCGGAGAAAGCAGGTGCCCCTGCGAAGAGTATACATCCAGATGCCCGATGGTCAGCTGGAGGAGCGGAGCCTATGATCTATCTGGACAATGGGGCCACATCCTTTCGAAAGCCCCCGGGGGTTTACCGGGCGGTGATGGATGCCATGCGCAGCTGCGCCAGCCCCGGACGGGGTGGCTATCCTGCCGCCATGGCAGCGGCAGACCGGGTCTACAGCTGCCGTGAGGCGGCGGGAGAATTGTTTGACTGTGCGCCGGAGCAGGTGGTATTGACCACCAGCTGTACCCATGGCCTGAACATTGCCATCCGCTCTCTGGTGAAGCCCGGAGGGAAGGTGGTGATTTCCGGCTTTGAGCATAACGCCGTGACCCGGCCGCTGCACGCGCTGGGGGCAAAGATCAGCGTGGCGGGGCGGAAGCTGTTTGACTGGGAGGATACGCTGACGGAATTTGAAGCCGCTCTGCGCCGGGGGGTGGATGTGGCGGTTTTCACCCATGTGTCCAACGTATTCGGCTATATCCTGCCAGTCCATCGGATGGCGGCGCTGTGCCGGGAATATGAGGTTCCGTTTGTAATGGACGCTGCCCAGTCGGCAGGGATCCTGCCTGTGTCACTGAAGCAGATCGGGGCAGATTACATTGCCATGCCGGGGCATAAGGGACTGCTTGGACCGCAGGGCACCGGCTTGCTGCTGTGCAGCGGGACGGCGCAGCCGCTGCTGTTCGGAGGCACCGGCGGCAATTCCATTCCTCAGGAAATGCCGGAATTCCTGCCGGACCGGCTGGAACCGGGAACGCTGAACGTGCCGGGCTATGCGGGACTGCGGGAAGGGCTGCGGTATGTGAACCGGGTCGGCGTGAACACCATTCGTCACCGAGAACACACCTGTCTGAAAACCTGCATTGCTGGGCTGAAGGAACTGGGAATGGAGGTGTTTTCCGGCGCCCATCAGGCATCCTCTGTCTCTTTCCGGCCGGGGATGGACTGCGAGGAGGCGGCACACATCCTTGCACAGCAGGGCATTGCTGTCCGGGCAGGACTGCACTGTGCGCCGCTGGCTCATGAAAGCGCCGGAACGCTGGAAACCGGGACTGTCCGGGTCAGCTTCGGCTATGATGCTTCCGATGCGGAAATTGCGGCTTTTCTCCGGGCAGCGTCCAAATTGTCCCCTTTTCGGAAATAAAATTTTTACACAATGTCTATTGCCAAGGACGTAGCAATCCGCTATAATAGACAGGATAATAGGTAAGTATACGATAGCGCAGTATGCTCTGCGGAAAAGTTGACATAAAAGGGGTAAAGATATCGATGGAAGCGATTCAGAATTTGATGCAGCCGCTGACCACCATGGTATGGTCGGACTATGTGGATATCCTGTTGGTGGCATTCCTGATCTACAAGCTGCTGCCCATGCTCCGAACACCCAGCATCATGCGCATTGCCAGAACCGTTCTGGCCATTGTGGTGATTGCCTGGATCACAGACATTGCCAAACTGCATACCATCAGCTTTATCCTGAACCAGTTCCTTGCAGTCGGTCTTCTGGCGTTTGTCATTCTGTTCCAGCCGGAGCTGCGCCGGATGCTGGATCACCTTGGCAATGTGAAGCTGCGGAATTTCTTCAGCTCCAGCAAGCCCATTCAGGAAATGGATGCCACCATTGCCCAGACGGTAATGGCCTGCGAGATCATGAGCCGGGAAAAGATCGGCGCTCTGATCGTGTTCGCACGGGAGCAGCGGCTGGAAGAATATTTCAAAACCGGCACCCAGATCGATGGTCAGGTTTCCGAACAGCTGATCCGCAATATCTTCTTCCCCAAGGCATCCCTGCATGACGGTGCCATGATCATCCGGGACGGCCGGGTAGCGGCTGCGGGCTGTGTGCTGCCACTTTCCGACAGTGTCCGCCTCAGTGCGGATCTGGGTACTCGGCACCGCGCCGGTGTGGGCATGAGCGAGGCCTCTGACGCGGTCGTGGTCATCGTTTCCGAAGAGACCGGTACCATTTCCGTAGCTGTGGGCGGCATGCTGAAGCGGCATCTGGCCCCCCAGACTCTGGAAAAGCTGCTGCAGAATGAGCTGTGTCCCGTGGAAGAGATCGACCGGGAAAAGAATCCCGTTCTGTGGCTGAAGCAGAAGATCATGTCCAGTGCAAAGGAGGCTGAGATGTATGAAGAGAAATAGAGTCACCTCCATACTGCTGTCTCTGGTCATTGCCTTCGGACTGTGGCTGTATGTGGTTACCAACGTCAGCAAGGAAGGCGATGTTACCATCCATAATGTTCCCGTGGTCATGGAAGGCGAGACTTTGCTGAACGAGCGGAATCTGATGATTACCGCGGTTTCCGCAGATGAAGTGGATCTGACGGTGTCCGGCAACCGCAGCGATCTGGCCAAGATCAACAGCGGCAATATGATGCTCCGGGTAAATCTGTCCGATATCATCGAACCCATGGAAAACAAGGTCCTTCAATATACCCCTGTATATCCCAGCGATGTGGCCCCCAATGATCTGACCATTGAAGAGCGGCATCCTGCCAATATTTATGTTACCGTGGAAGCCCGCCGGAACAAGCCCGTTCCTGTGGAGGTGGTCTGGATCGGCGCTACACCGGATGGATATATGTCTGACCGGGAGAATCATGTGCTGGATCATTCCAGTGTCACTGTTGTGGGCCCTGCATCCGTGGCTGATCTGATCGAAAAAGCGGTGATCGAAGTGGATCTTTCCGAACAGAGGGAGTCCATCAGTCAGGATTACCGGTACACCCTCTGCGATAAGAATGGCAATGCGGTGGATGCCCAGCTGATCACCACCAATGTGGAATCTGTTCATCTGGATGTAAAGATCCACCGGATTAAGGAAATCGTTCTGATGGTGGACGTGGTTTACGGCGGCGGCGCCACCAAGTCCAATGCCAAGGTGGAAGTGGATCCCTTTACCATCCGTGTTGCCGGCAGCAGCGCGGTTCTGGAGGAACTGGGTGACAGCATCAATCTGGGCAGGGTGGACCTGGGTGCGATTGAGAAATCCCAGACCCTGAAATTCCCCATTATCCTGCCGGACGGCATCACCAACCTTTCCAATATTACCGAGGCCAATGTGGACGTTGAGTTCAGCGGTCTGCTGGTGAAGACCTTTGAAGCTGCCAATTTTGAGGCTGTCAATGTGCCCGCCAATCTGGAAGCGGAGATCATGGAAAAGAAGATGACCGTGGTGCTCCGGGGACCTGCGGCAGAACTGATGCGGATTACAGAAGAGAACATCATCATCCGGGCGGATTTCGCCAATGCGGTGGCAGGAACCTCCACCTTTAAGGCGACGGTGCAGTTCGATCAGGAGCTTCCGGCTGTGGGAGCGGTGGGTACTTATACCGTTACCGCCAATGTATGGGAAAGTGAGTAAGCGGGTGACCTATGGAACAATTGGTTCGCGTAAGAGAAGTATATGATAATGGAACGGCTCAGGTAGTGTGTGTCCGGGAAAGCGCCTGCTCCGGTGACTGCCACAAGTGCTCTGGCTGCGGTGCTGCCAAGGAGACCATCCTGCTGACGGCAGATAATCCCATCGGCGCCGGTGTCGGCGACCTGGTGAATGTCCGGTCTGAGACCGGCCCTGTTCTGAAAGCTGCTGTGGTGCTCTATATGATGCCTCTGGTGCTGTTCTTTGCAGGCTATGCCGCCGGCGCGGCGCTGGGCCTGTCTGGCGGCGTGTTCGGCAGTCTGGCCTTTGTGCTGAGCGTTATACTGATCGTCATGTATGACCGCCATATTGCGAAAAAAGACAATACCATTTATACCATTACGGGATATGCGGCGGATACGCTGCTGAAATCCAAGAAAAGGGGATAATGACCTTGGTAAAGAGTATGACCGGCTATGGCCGGGCTGTGGAAACGATAAACGGCCGGGAATTTACGGTGGAGCTTCGCTCTGTCAATAACCGGTATCTGGACTGCACCGTTAAGCTGCCCCGGATGCTGTCCTTTGCAGAGGAAACCGTCAAGCAGGCGGTAAAGAATACCATCTCCCGGGGAAAGGTAGATGTGTTTATTTCCGTCCATGCGGAAGGCGCTGCCGATGTGCAGGTCAGCCTCAATGGCGCCATGGTGGAAGGGTATCTGGCTGCCATGAAGCAGATGGTGGAAACCTATGGCGTTCAGGATGACATCAGCGTATCCGTTATTTCCCGGATGCCGGATGTATTTACCGTGGAAAAGCCGGAGGTGGACGAGGAGCAGCTGCTGTCTGATCTGATGAGCGTGGTGAAGAAGGCTCTGGAGAGCTATGATGCCATGCGCACAGCGGAAGGCAGAGCGCTGGAAAACGATCTGCGCAGCCGGGGCAACACCATTTTGGCTCTGGTTTCTCAGGTGGAGGAAGGCAATGGTCAGACGGTGATCGACTATCGTACCCGTCTGTACAACAAGCTGAAGGAAGTCCTGGCAAATACCTCCATTGAGGAAAGCCGGATCCTGACGGAAGCCGCCATCTTTGCAGACAAAGTCTGCGTGGATGAGGAGACCGTCCGCCTGCGCAGCCATCTGGAGCAGATGAACACCATGCTGACAAACGGCGGCGCGGTGGGCCGGAAGCTGGATTTCCTGCTGCAGGAGATGAACCGGGAATCCAATACCATCGGCTCCAAGTGCACCGATGTGCGTCTGGCCCGGATCGTTGTGGATATCAAGGCCGAACTGGAGAAGATCCGGGAGCAGACCCAGAATATTGAATAAATACCCCTCTGTGCGCGAAAGCGAAGGTGGTTTATGAAGCTGATTAATATTGGTTTTGGCAGTATGATCGCAGCGAACCGGCTGCTGGCCATTGTGGCGCCGGATTCCGCCCCCATCAAGCGTGTGGTGCAGGAGGCCCGGGAACGGGGCATGCTGATCGACGCGTCCTACGGCCGCAAGACCAAAGCTGTGATCCTGATGGACACAGACCATGTGATTTTATCTGCCATCCCCACCGAGACCATTTATGCCCGGTGGATGGACAGACCGGAGGAAGAACTGAAGGAGGATGAAGAATGAGCAAGGGAAAGCTGATCGTGATCTCCGGCGCTTCCGGTGTCGGTAAGGGAACGGTTCTGGGCCTGATGATGCAAAAACGCAGCGATTTGCTCTTCTCTGTATCCGCAACGACCCGTCCGCCACGGCCCAACGAAGAGGACGGTGTGCATTATTACTTCATCACCAGGGAAAAATTCGAAGACATGATCGGCAGAGGCGAGTTCCTGGAATACGATGCCCATGCCAAAAACTATTACGGCACTCCCCGTGCCCAGGCGGAGGAAAAGCAGGAAAAGGGACATGTGTTGCTGGATATCGAACCCAAGGGTGCGGCCCAGGTTCGCAAGGCAGCCCCTGATGCCGTCCTGATCTTTATCATGCCCCCTTCCATGGAGGAACTGGAGCGTCGGCTCCGGGGCCGGGGCGACACCCCGGAGGATCAGATCGCCATCCGGATGGAACGGGCGGTCTGGGAAATGGAACAGCGCAGCTGGTATGACCATGTGGTAGTCAATGATGACGCCCAGCGCTGCGCCGATGAAATCCTGAAAATCATTTCTGATTGATATATTTGTACCACTGAATTTGGAGGATGAAATTATGCTGTACCCCCCTGTAGCTGATCTGCTGAAGAATATGGAAAGCCGTTATCTGCTGGTGAATGTGGTAGCCCACCGGGCCCGCCAGATCGCCGCTGAGGCAGAGGCTTTTCAGGAAGAACTGACTGACAAGCCTGTTACCCTGGCCATTCGGGAAGTTGCCGACGGCAAGCTCTGCGGCTCTGTCAAGGACGAATACAAGAACTAAGAATGCAGCGCATGGGGGATTCCTCAGGGATCCTCCTGTGCAAATGCAATGAAGGAGGGGCTCTATGATCGCAAAGATTGCTGTATCCGCGGCGAATTTTGCCATCGATAAGCCCTATTCCTACCGGATCCCCGAAGATATGCAGCTGCAGCCCGGCCAGCGGGTGCAGCTTCCCTTCGGCCGGGGCAACCGGCGCTGTGAAGGGATCGTTTTGTCGGTGGAACCGGGGGACGAATCCGGTCTGAAGGCGGTGGAACGCTACCTGGACGACGGCCCCATTCTTACAGACCGGCAGCTGCGGCTGGCGGCATTTCTGCGGGACCGGTATTTTTGCACCTATTATGATGCGGTGCGGGCTATGCTTCCTGCGGGCCTCTGGTTCCAGTCCAGAGAGACTTTTGCGCTGACCGAGGACCGAAGCTGGAAGGAAAAGACCATAAAAAAAGAGGGCGCCCGGGAACTGCTGGAGCATCTGGAGGAACTTGGTGGCCAGGGGGACGAAACTGCCCTGCGCAGCCGGATCCCCGATGAGACGGTTCTTTCAGAGGCTGTTTCCTATCTTGTGAAAAAGAAATGGCTGTCTGCCAAAACGGATTATCTGCAAAGGACCTCGGATAAAACAGAGAAGATCGCGACGCTGGCAGCCTCTCCTGAGGAAGCAATGGAGTATGCTTCTCGCCGCCCCAGATCTGCTGCCATGCAGAAGAGCGTTCTGGAACTGATGTGCAGTGTGGGCAGCGTGGCGGTGAAGGAGCTTTGCTATTTTACCGGCGCATCCATGCCCACCATCCACCGGCTGGAGAAGCTGGGCTATCTGACGCTGTCGGAGCGGCCTGTACTGCGGTGCCGGGAGATCGTGCCTGCCAGACTGGAGGGGCCGCTGGTTCTGAACAGGGAGCAGGACGCCTGTTTTCAGGGACTTTTCCGGCAGATGCAGCAGGAAAAGCCCGGTGTGGCACTGCTTTATGGCGTTACCGGCTCCGGCAAAACCTCGGTCTATATCAAGCTGATCCGGTCGGCGCTGGAACAGGGCCGCAGTGCCATGCTGCTGGTGCCGGAAATTGCCCTGACGCCCCAGCTGCTGGGACTTCTGGCAGCCCATTTCGGCGATCAGGTGGCGGTGCTTCATTCCAGCTTGTCAGCCGGAGAGCGGTATGACCAGTGGAAACGGGTCAGATCCGGTGCCGCCAAAGTGGTGGCCGGCACCCGAAGCGCAGTGTTTGCGCCCTGTGATCCTGCGATCATCATTTTGGATGAGGAGCAGGAACATTCCTATAAATCTGAAAACAATCCCCGGTATTCGGCCAGAGAGGTGGCCATCTGGCGGGGCGCCCGGGAAGGGGCGCTGGTGCTGCTGGGTTCTGCTACTCCCTCTGTTGAAACCATGTACCGGGCAAAATGCGGTAATTACCGCTTATATACCCTGAAAAACCGCTTCGGCGGACGTCCGATGCCGAGCGTGGAGATCGTGGATATGCGCCAGGAGCTGAAGCTGGGAAACGACCTGTCCCTGAGTCTTCCCCTGCGGGAAGCCATGGTGGACACCTGGAAACAGGACAGGCAGTCCATCCTGCTTCTGAACCGCCGGGGCAATTCCCGGTGCCTGGTTTGTGTGGACTGCCGGGAGACGCCGGAATGTCCCCGGTGCAGTGTCCGGCTGACCTATCACAGCGCCAACAACCGGTTGATGTGTCATTACTGCGGCTATTCCCAACCGGCACCCAATCGGTGCCCCGGCTGCGGCGGGCCGTTAAAGACTCTTGGCACCGGAACACAGAAGGTGCAGACAGAGCTGAATGAGCTGCTGCCGGAGATGGGGACCATCCGTATGGATGCGGATACCGTCAGCGCAGTAAATACCCATGAAAAAATCCTGGAGCGGTTCCGGAAGGAAAAAATACCGGTTCTGATCGGTACCCAGATGGTGGCCAAGGGGTTGAATCTGCCGGATGTGACACTGGTTGGTGTGCTGGATGCGGATCTGAGTCTCTATACCGGCGGATACCGGGCCGGGGAGACTACCTTCAATATGCTGACCCAGGTGGTGGGCAGGGCCGGACGGGGCGATGCCCCCGGACAGGCCATGATCCAGACGCTGGTGCCGGAGCATCAGGTAATCCGTCTGGCGGCGCAGCAGGATTATGACGGCTTTTATGAGCTGGAGATCGATTTGCGGCGTGTACAGAATGCACCGCCCTTCGGGGATTTTGCACTCATCACCTTTACCGGCGAGGATGAGGCTTCCGTGCTGCGGGGCGCAGCAAAATTCCGGGACAGTCTGACTGCCCTGCTGAAGCAGCCGCCATATCAGGAGGAGAAATGCACCGTTCTGGGGCCTGCTCCCTGTCCGGTGCCCAAGATCAATTATCATTTCCGCTACCGGCTGACGCTGCATTGCCGGATGACGAAACCATTGCGGCTGCTGCTGGCCCACCTGCTGCGGCAGTTCAGTAAGGATAATACAAACCGGAATGTGTCGGCCTTTGTCGATGTCAACGGTTTTGAATAACAGAGAAGAGGTTTTTACTATGGGACTTCGTAAAATTCTGACGGATAAGGATCCGGCTCTGCACAAGGTCTGTAAGCCGGTAACTGCTTTTGACAAGAAACTGCATCATCTGCTGGATGATATGGCGGAAACCATGCAGGATGCCAACGGTGTTGGACTGGCTGCCCCTCAGGTGGGCATCCTGCGCCGTGTTGTCACCGTGGATCTGGGTGATGAGATCCTGGAACTGGTAAACCCCACACTGGTGGAAACTGACGGCGAACAGATCGGCGCGGAGGGCTGTCTCAGTGTTCCCGGCCGCTACGGTCTGGTAAAGCGGCCCTATTATGCCAAAGTCAGGGCACAGGACCGCTACGGTGACTGGTTTGAAGTGGAGGGCGAGGAGCTCATCGGCCGCTGCTTCTGCCATGAGCTGGATCATCTGGACGGCATCGTTTATACCGAGGTCATGGAGCGTTTCTTGACCGAGGAAGAGCTGATGGCCGACGAAGACTGATATCTACTGTTGGAGGACAACCAATGAGAGTTGTTTTCATGGGTACGCCGGATATTGCGGCAACCTGTCTGAAGAAGATCATTGCCGACGGCTTTGATGTGGTCGGCGTCTATACCCAGCCCGACCGCCCCAAGGGCAGAGGCATGAAAATGGTGTATTCCGATGTGAAGCAGGTGGCCCTTGAACATGGGCTGCCTGTATTTCAGCCGGAAAACTTCCGGGAAGAGGAGACGGTGCAGCAGCTGGCAGCGCTGAAGCCTGACATCTGCGCTGTGGTGGCCTATGGCCGCATCCTGCCCCAGAAAGTGCTGGACATTCCCACCTGCGGCAGCATCAACATCCATGCCAGCATTCTGCCCCAGTACCGGGGCAGCGCGCCCTACCAGTGGGCAGTGCTGGATGGCCTGAAGGAGACTGGTGTCACAGCTATGTATCTGTGCCGGGAAATGGATGCCGGCGATATCATTGATGTGGCAAAGACGGAGATCGGTGAAAATGAAACCGCCGGTGAACTGCTGGGCAGGCTGGCAGTGCTGGGCGCTGACTTGTTGAGCAAGACCCTGCGCCGTGCCGAAAGCGGCGAGAGATGCTGCTGCAAAAAGCAGAATCCCGGGGAAGTGTCCTATGCGCCCATGCTGGACAAATCCCTGTGTCCCATCGATTGGAATAAGACTGCTGCTCAGGTGCATAACCATGTCCGGGGTCTGCATCCCTGGCCTGTTGCCACCATGGAGCTGCAGGGTAAGAAGTTCAAGGTCCACGAGACAAGAGTCGTGGCAGGCAGCGGCAAGCCCGGCGAAATTCTGGGTTTGACGAAAACCGGCCTGATCATTGCCTGCGGCGAAGGTGCAGTGGAGATCCGCTCCCTGCAGGCCGAGGGCGGCAAGCGGATGGCTGCTCCCGATTATTTCCGGGGCCATCCCCTGGAGCTGTAAGCGTGGGCGCCAGAGAAACGGCGCTGAATGCGCTTATCGCCTGCCGGAAGGAGGGCGCCTGGTCCAATGGTGTGCTGAAGGACTACATCCAGCGGGACCGTCTGGATCCCCGGGATGCGGGTCTTGCCACCAGACTTTGCTACGGCGTGCTCCAGAACCGGGGTAAGCTGGACTTTTATCTGACCCAGCTGCTCACCGGAAAGCTGAAAGATCTGCATCCCGTGGTGCGGGACATCCTGCATCTGGGCCTGTACCAGATCTACGAACTGGACAAAATTCCCGACAGTGCCGCAGTCAATGAAGCTGTGGCTCTGGCGAAGAAATACAGCCGCAACCCCAAGGCGGCGTCTCTGGTCAACGGCGTCCTCCGCAGTGCCGTCCGTACCAAGGGAACATTAAAGGAGCCTGTCTCCTATGCGGACAAATACAGCCATCCCGATGTGCTGATCTCCCTGCTGAAGGCGAATCTTCCCAAGGGAAGACTGGAACCTATGCTGGAAGCGGACAACGAAGCGCCGGACACGGTGATCCAGGTGAATACCCTGCGGATCACAGCCGCTGCGTTGCTGCAGCGGCTGGAAAAGGAAGGTGTCTCTGTCCGTCCCCATGGCTGGATGCCCGACTGCCTGGTGCTCAGCGGCACCGGCAATCTGGAAAAGCTGCCCTCCTTCCGGGAAGGCCTGTTTTATGTTCAGGATCCCGCCTCCAGGCTCAGTATTCTCTGTGCCCAGCTGCCCAAAGCAGATATCCGGGTTCTGGACTGCTGTGCCGCACCTGGCGGAAAGAGCTTTGCGGCGGCCATTGCCATGGAGGGAAAGGGACGCATCCTTTCCTGCGATGTCCATGCCCACAAAGTGGAGCTGATCCGCAATGGTGCTGCGCGGCTGGGATTTGACAATATCACGGCCTTCCGGCAGGATGCCACACAGCCGGTTTCCCAATGGAGGGAAGCCATGGATGCAGTCATTGTGGATGCACCCTGTTCCGGTCTGGGCATCATCCGGAAAAAGCCGGATATCCGCTACAAGGATCTGAAGGAAACAGAGGAACTGCCTGCCCTGCAGCTGCAGATCCTTTCCAATCAGGCAAATTACGTAAAACCCGGCGGTATTCTCATGTATTCCACCTGCACGGTGCTTCGCCGGGAGAATGAAGATGTTGTGAAGGCATTTCTCGCGCTGAGAGATGATTTTTATCTGGAGCCGCTGGTCCTGCCGGAGGCGTTCCCCCAAAATGAAACCGGGATGCTGACACTGATCCCCGGAGAATACGATACGGACGGCTTCTTTATCAGCCGCCTGCGGAGGAAAGCATGAATCTGAAATCCATGACCCAGCCGGAGATCGGCGCGGTGTTAAAAGAGCTGGGACAGCCGGCCTTTCGGGCCAAACAGGTCTATTCCTGGCTCCACAAGGGCGTCCGTTCCTATGATGAGATGACCAACCTGCCGAAATCGCTGCGGGATGTGCTGGCCCGGGAATATCCCATCCACCCGCCCAAAGTTGTGCGTAAGCAGGAATCCGCAAAAGACGGCACCATCAAGTACCTGTGGCAGCTTGCCGATGGAAACTGTGTGGAGACGGTGCTGATGCGCTACCATTACGGCAATACCGTATGTATTTCCACAGAAGTGGGCTGCCGCATGGGCTGCGCCTTCTGCGCTTCCACCATCGGTGGCCTGGTGCGGCGGCTGGAACCCTATGAAATGCTGGATGAGGTTCTGTTTACCCAGATCGATTCCGGGCTGCCTGTTTCTCATATTGTGCTGATGGGCATTGGTGAGCCGCTGGACAATTTCGACAATGTGCTGCGGTTTCTGGAGCTGGTGAACAGCCCCGAGGGCATGAACATTTCCATGCGTCATATCAGTCTGTCCACCTGCGGCCTGGTGCCGAAGATGGATGCCCTGGCAGAAAAAAAGCTGCAGATCAGTCTGGCGGTCTCCCTTCATGGGCCCAATGATGAGATCCGCAACCAGATCATGCCTGTCAACAGGGCCTATCCCATTGATGTGCTGCTGGAAGCCTGCCGCCGGTATTATGCGGCTACCTCCCGGCGGATCCATTTTGAATATGCTATGATCGACGGCGTCAACGATTCCGAGGCCAATGCCCGGGAGCTGCTGCGCCGCCTGAAGGGCCTTCCTGCTCATGTGAACATGATCCCCCTGAATCATGTGGAGGAGAGCCCTCTGAAGCCCAGCAGTAAGGTTGCTGTGGCAAAATTCCAGAAAATTCTGGAGGAAGGCGGTGTTACGGCCACCGTCCGCCGGACTCTGGGCGGCGATATCGATGCCTCCTGCGGTCAGCTGAGAAGAAAATACAACAAAGAGAAATCTTAGGTTTCTCCGAAAGGAGCAAAGCCCATGCAAAGCTGGGGATTAACCGATCCTGGCTGCGTACGTGCGCAGAATCAGGATGCCTATCAAATTGAAAAGCTGGATCGCAACAGCCTGCTTTGTGTAGTCTGCGATGGCATGGGCGGCGCCAAATCCGGCAATATTGCCAGCACGCTGGCTACGGATGTTTTTGTGCAGGAGGTTCGCCAGAGCTGGAAATCGCATCTGGATCAGGAGAAAACCGATCAGATCCTGCGCAATGCAGTAAAGCTGGCGAATTTTACGGTCTTCGACCAATCCCAGCAGTTCCCGGAATTTGACGGCATGGGTACGACACTGGTTGCTGTGCTGATCCGGGGAAAAAAGGCCACAGTCATCAATGTGGGCGACAGCCGCGCATACGGTATTGACCGCAGCGGCATCCGTCAGATCACCAAGGATCATTCTCTGGTGCAGATGATGGTGGATCGGGGTGAGTTGACGCCTGAGGTGGCCAAAACCTATCCGGGAAAGAACTTTATCACCCGTGCCATTGGTACGGAAGCAACGGTTATGTGTGACATTTTCCATCTGGATGTGGCGAAGGGGGATTTCTTCCTGCTGTGTTCCGATGGTTTGAGCAATATGATGGACGATCAGGAGATTTTGTTTGAGGTTGTCCATGGCGTCAACAAGGCACATTGCTGCAAGCGGCTTTTGGCCATCGCCAAAAACCGGGGGGCGCCGGATAACGTGACCAGCGTTCTGGTTTTGATTTGATTCGTTGGGTCTCGAAAGGAGCAATCACTTGAATATGGATCAATACATTGGGCGGCTGCTGGATGACCGATACGAAATTCTGGAAGTCATCGGCACCGGCGGCATGGCTGTGGTCTACAAGGCCCGCTGCCATCGGCTGAACCGGCTGGTAGCCATTAAAATATTGAAGGACGAGTTTGCACGGGATGAGGAATTCCGCCGCCGTTTCCATGCGGAAGGTGAGGCGGTGGCTATGCTGAGTCATCCCAATATCGTCCAGGTTTATGACGTTTCCTCCACTGACAACGCCAATTTTATTGTCATGGAGCTGATCGACGGCATTTCCCTGAAGCAGTATATGGAGAAAAAGGGCGTTCTGAACTGGAAGGAAACACTCCACTTCGCTATGCAGATCGCCAAAGGTCTGGAACATGCCCATGGTCGGGGCATCATTCACCGGGATATCAAGCCCCATAACGTGATGGTGCTGAAAAACGGCAGCGTGAAGGTCATGGACTTTGGCATTGCCCGCGTCATGAGCAAAAGCAATACCCTGACCAAGGAAGCGCTGGGCAGCGTGCACTATATTTCCCCGGAGCAGGCCAAGGGCGGACATACCGATACCCGCAGTGACCTGTATTCCCTCAGCGTGGTCATGTATGAAATGATGACCGGTCGGCCTCCCTATGATGGAGAATCCCCTGTAGCGGTGGCCATACAGCATATCAACGGAGGCGCGGTGATGCCTTCGACACTGAATCCCAACATCCCTTCCGGTCTGGAACAGATTATTATGAAGGGTATGGCACTGGAGATTCAGGACCGGTATGTGTCAGCCACGGAAATGCTGCAGGATATGGAAGAGTTCCGGAAAAATCCGGCGATTGTATTCCACTACCGGACACTGATCGATGATGCCACCCGGCCGATTACGGTGGTCAATCAGATGCCTGTCAAGCCCAGAACCACAGCGGAAAAGGTTGTGCAGGCCAAAACCGGTCAGCCGCCTGTCCGGGCGACGACAGACAGCATCCGCATTCATCAGGGCACCGGCCCCATTGCCGGAGCTTCCCAGGTGCGCAAGCGCACCACAGGAACGGCCGGCAATCCCACCCGAAACCGGGAAGCCGCTGAGGCTGCACGCCGGGCACAGCAGCGCCGTCTGGCAGAGGAACGCCAGAGGGAGGAAGAACAGCGCAGCCGCGTAGCCACTGTGGCGATTGTGGTATGCAGCGCTGTGGCCATCCTGGCCATTGTGGTTTTCCTGGTGGCGCTGTTCAATGGTGTGCTGCTGAACAAGGAACTGGAGTATGTAAAGGTTCCGAGCCTCATTGGCGAGGTATACAGCGAATATCTGGAAGCAGAACTGGAAGATTTCAATATTCAGCTCCGGCCTCAGCAGTATGATGCCGAGTATGAAAAGGGCACCATTATGAGCCAGGAGCCTGTTGGGGGCACAGAGGTCAAGAAAGGCGCTGATATCTGGATCACTATCTCCATGGGCGCGGAGCCGGAAGTGAAGACCATGGATAATTACATCGGCTTCCGTCAGGATGAAGTGATCTCTGCGCTGAAGGGCCAGGGCTTCCATCCGCTGGTTTCCGAGGAACCCAGTGCAGAATATCCTGTGGGCGTCATCATCCGTACTGACCCGGTTGCCAGCACGGAGCTGGAAGAGGGCCAGGAGATCAAGCTGTATGTCAGCTCCGGCCCGGATATTGTCACCGCCGAGATGCTGGATGTGGTGGGCAAGGATAAGGAACACGCAGTGGAACTGCTGAATGCCAAGGGCTTTGAGCGGGTAAGGACCATTACGGTGGAGAGCGATGAACCCGCCGGACGGGTCATCTTCCAGTCCGAAACAGCCGGCGAAGAGATCGACATTATGACAGAGATCCTTCTGGAGATCTCTGAAGGCCCTGCGGAAACGGAGCCGCCTGTCATAGAGGAACCGGATCCCGATCCTTCTGAGACAGAGCCTTCCGAAGAAGTGTGGAGTACTGTCAGTGTCTCCTTTGCGCTGCCCAGGCGGGATACGGCTTATACCGTAACGCTCCTTCGGGATGGCGCGGTTCTCTACGCAGATGTGCCGATTGAACCGGGCTCTGACATTTTCTCTGTGAATGTGGAAGGCTCCGGCACTATGCTGTTCGAACTGGTGATCGATGGAGAAGTCTACACCTCCAAGCCGGTGGAGTTTCAGCCATGACAGAAAAAGTGACGGGCCGGATCATCCGTTCTCTCAGCGGATTTTATGATGTGCAGATTCCCGGCCGGGTGGTCACCTGCCGGGCACGGGGCATCCTGCGCAAAGAGGGCAATTCTCCCCTTACCGGAGACATGGTGGAGATCACTGTGGAGCGGGGTAAGGGTATGGTGGAAAAGATCCTTCCCCGGCGCAACAGCTTCATCCGGCCTGCGGTGGCCAATGTGGATGCCCTTGTGGTTTTTGCAGCTAACGTCAATCCGGTAACAGAGCCCTTTCTGATTGACCGGGTGGCAGCCATTGCCGGCGACCAGGAAGTTCAGGTGGTGCTTTGCGTCAACAAGTGCGATCTGGATCCTGCGGAGGACCTGGTTCGGATCTATGAGCACGCAGGCTTCCCGGTGATCTGCACCAGCGCCGAAACCGGCGAGGGCGTGGAACAGCTGCGCAGCCTGCTTGTGGGAAAGCTTGCAGCATTCACCGGAAATTCCGGCGTGGGCAAAAGCAGCATCCTGAACCAGCTGTGTCCGGAGCTGAAGCTGCCCACCGGAGAAGTTTCTGAAAAACTGGGCCGTGGCCGGCATACCACCCGGCATGTGGAGCTGTATGCCCTGGGAGAAGATACGTTTGTTGCGGATACCCCTGGTTTTTCTTCCTTTGACACAGACCAGATGGATGTGATCCTGAAGGAGAACCTGCAGTACGCATTCCCGGACTTCGGCAGATATATCGGTTCCTGCCAGTTCCACGACTGCTCCCACCGGCGCGAACCCGGCTGCGCTGTCCGGGCTGCGCTGGAATCCGGCGATATTGAAAAAAGCCGCTATGACAGCTATCTGAAGCTATATGAAAAAGCCAGCCAGATCAACCTCTGGGAATTGAAGAAATAATATTTCTTATGGAAGAGAGAGCGTACGCTCTCTCTTTTGTTTTGCATTTTTCACCATCTGGCTTGTAAAAAACAACTATCCAAAATGTACGAAAAAATACAGGAAACTTTGTGATTTTTTCTGAAAATATGCTTGACATTTTGATGAATAGGTGTTATATTATTCAAGCGCGTGCGGAGAAACTGCGCGTGCACTGCGATGATGCGGGAGATTGCGTTGAAAGACGGTAACTTCCGCGGAGTATGTCCGGTCATCGGGCGGCTGAACTGCTTATCTGCGCTTGCGTATATCGCTGCGCCAGGATAGGGAAGGGTCGGCCTCGGTCGGCCATTTTTCATGGCGTTGAATGATACGCACGGCGGCGCGGACAAAACAGTTCGACCGTACCCAGACACTACGCAAACTGAGTACGTAATTCAAGGAGGAAAACAAACCATGGCAAACCAGATGATCCGCATTCGGCTGAAGGCTTACGATCACCAGCTGATCGACTCCAGCGCTGCAAAGATCGTGGA
>JAFQTF010000031.1 GCA_017409205.1 Oscillospiraceae bacterium
AAGCCCGACAACGGCGTCGGCGCCAACAACACCTACAAGCTGCGCTCCGAAGAGGATGTCCAGTGGTTCATCAATACCAAGGACAACAACATCTACATCATGGAAGAGTTCGTCAACGGCTACGTTCAGACCTATGACGGCATCGTGGACTCCCAGGGCAATATGCTGTTTGAGTCCGGCAACATCACCCCTCACTCCCTGATGGACATCGTCAACACTGCTGGTGACTCTGTGTACTATCTGGTCAAGGAGCTGCCCGAGAAGATCCGTCAGGCAGGTCTGGCCACCGTCAAGGCCTTCGGCGTAAAGTCCCGCTTTATCCATCTGGAGTTCTTCGTCCTGAACGAGGACCAGGAGGGTCTGGGCAAGAAGGGCGACGTCCTCGGTCTGGAAGTCAACATGCGCCCCGCCGGCGGCTTCACCCCCGAGATGTACAACTACTCTCAGGAAACCGACGTCTACAAGATCTGGGCTGACATGATCGCCTTCGACTATAACACCAAGTCCATCGGTAATTCCCACTACTGCGCCTTCTTCGGCCGCCGCGACGGCAAGCCCTACAAGCTGGATGACTACGAAGTCATGATGAAGTACGGCGACAAGATGGTCATGTGGGGCCGTATCCCCGAGGCTCTGTCCGGTGCCATGGCTAACCAGATGTACGTTGCCAACTTCGACACCGAAGAGGAAATGATGGAGTTCTACGCCGATCTGGCAGCCACCTACGAGGGCTAATTTCCTTACAACATGAATTAAGCGCCGGGAGCGATCCCGGCGCTTTTTTTATACTGTTCTGTTGGATGACGCTTCCTTTGAGAAGCCCTCCGGATACCGTTTCTTCAGCTTGTCAATGTTGCCCCGGAGGATATCCTCCAGCGACATGCCCAGTGCATGGGCCGTTTCCGCCAGATACCAGGCAATGTCTCCCAGTTCATCGGCCAGCTTCTTTTTATCCAGAGCATGGCCCTGGTGGAGATGTTTTTTCACAATATCAATGGCTTCGCCGGATTCTCCGCACAGGCCCATAACGCCGTTGATGAGAATATCCTGCCTGCTTAAGGACGGATTCAGGGTAGTCATGGCCAGCTTCTGATAGGCATTGGCCGTCAGTTCCTGCCGATTTTCATTCCGGATCTCATACACCTCAGCATCATGGAGAATGTTATGCTTGTAATATTTTCCCTTTTCTGTGCCAATGTGGGTCATACCCGCCTTGCGCATCACAGCGCCGGAGGCAGGATTCTCCGCCATGTGATCCACAATGATGCGACTGATTTCCAGCTCCTCAAAGGCAAAGGCAATGACTGCCCTCAGGGTCTCGGTACCGTAGCCCTGATTCCAGTAGTCGCAGCCCAGCATATAGGCAAAGCTGCAGGTGTCGGTTTCCTCGTCAAAGCGCAGCAGCTCAATAACGCCGATGAGACTGTCATCCGCCTTCAGGGCGATGCCCCAGCGGTAGCAGCGGCCTTCCTCATACCGGCGCAGGGTTTTTTCAATGCTCTGAAGACTTTCTCCAATGTCCTGATGGGGATCAAACAGCAGATAGCGGCACACATCTCCGTCACCGAAGAGACGCTCATAATATTCCTGAATATCCTCCATCCGGATGTCCCGGAGAATCAGACGTTCCGTCTCGATTGTATGAAATGCAGCGTAGTGCATATTGATCTCCTCCTGTTATGTTCTTTCGTGATCCAGCAGCCATTGTTTCCTGTGAATGCCGCTGGCATAGCCTGTGAGACTTCCTCCTGCCCCGATAACCCGATGACAGGGAATGATGATGGCGATGGGATTTCGGCTCACCGCCTGTCCCACAGCCTGAGCAAACATTTTCTCTTTCCCCATCTGTCGCGCTGCCATGGATGCAACCTCTCCATAGGTTCTGATCTCCCCGAAGGGGATCTCCAGCAGCAGATTCCATACCAGTCTCTGGAATGCGGTTCCCCGGGGGGCCATTAGAAAATCGGGCATGCAGTGCTGGCCGCGGAAGTAGTTATCCAGCCAATGCTTCACCTGAGTAAAATCGTAACACTCTGCTTCCGGCACATCCGGCTGAAAAAAGGAAAGTGCAGTCAGCACCCCCGCCTCCCCTGAAAGCCACAGTGTACCCATGGGTGAATCATATTTATCAATTTGCATGATCCCCCTCCTCCTCTTTTGTGAATTTATGCCTATTATATCCCCTTTTTTACAGAAAGTCTATACATTTTCCATCTTGAATTCTAATTTTCACTGCGCTATAATGTGGACGTTTTAGCCTATCAGCTTCATTTAAGGAGATTCAATAAACATGAGACAAACATTCGAGGGCATGATCTATGACGAAGAACGGGCCCTTTACAATCTGACCGGCGCAAACCTTTGCGACTGTGTCTTTGCAGGCCCCGCCGATGGGGAATCTGCACTGAAGGAGTGCCGGGATATCCGGCTGGAAAATTGCAGCTTCTCTCTGCGTTATCCTCTGTGGCATACACAGAATTTTGAAATGACGGACTCCCGGATGGATGAAAATACCCGTGCCCCCATCTGGTACAGTGAAAACGGCAGGATTGTTGATTCCGATCTGAATGGCATCAAGGCAGTGCGGGAATGTAAAAACATTACCATCCGCGACTGCAGCATCTGCTCTCCGGAATTCGGCTGGAAGTGCGATGGCATCACTATGACGGACAGCAAAATCCAGTCTGAATATCTGTTTCTGGACAGCCGGAATGTGACTCTTGACCATGTGGAAATGAAGGGAAAATACTCCTTCCAGTATATGGAAAACCTGACCATCCGAAACTGTTTTCTCAATACCAAGGATGCTTTCTGGCACAGCAAAAACGTCACCGTGACGGATAGTGTCCTCCGGGGAGAATACCTGGGCTGGTTCTCTGAAAACCTGACTCTTATCGGCTGCAAGATCATTGGTACCCAGCCCCTGTGCTACTGCCGCAATCTGAAGCTTCAGGACTGCATCATGGAAGATACCGATCTGGCTTTTGAGTATTCTGACGTAGAAGCCACCATCGTGGGTCATGTGGATTCCATCAAGAATCCCCGTTCCGGCGAGATCATCGCCGAATCCGTAGGCGAAATCATTATGGAAGACGCTGTCATGGAATGTACCGGCAACGTCATCACAAAGCAATAATCGCAGGCCGTCCGGGTTCCGGGCGGCTTTCCCATTGTTTGACTTTTTCCTCCCGTTTGGGTATAATCAGAAAAAAGGAGGTTATACCATGGATCACAATGCGCAATGGCTGCAATGGGCCGTGGAGCTGCAGGCTCTGGCACAGGCAGGATTGACCTACGGAAAAGATGTATATGACCGGGAACGATACCTGCGAATCCGTGACATCGCTGCGCAGATGCTTGCCGCGAAATCCGGACTTTCCATGGACACCGTAAAAAACCTTTTCTGCTCCGAGGCGGGCTATCAGACCCCAAAGCTGGATACCAGAGCCGCCATTTTTCAGGATGAAAAGATCCTGCTGGTACACGAAAATGACGGCAGCTGGTGTCTCCCCGGAGGCTGGTGTGATGTGAACATTTCCGCCGCAGAAAACGTGGTGAAGGAAGTAAAGGAGGAAGCCGGTCTGGATGTGACAGCAGATCTGGTCATCGCCGTACAGGATCGGGAAAAACATAACCGGCCTGTCTACGCCAACAAAATCTGCAAGATCTTTTTCCTGTGTACTGCCACCGGCGGCAGCTTTCAGCCAAATTCCGAAACCACAGAAAGCCGGTATTTCAGTCCGGATGCTCTGCCCAATCTGGCCACAGCAAAAGTCACCGAAGAGCAGATTAAAATGTGCTTTGAGGCATACCGGGCAAAGCACTGGAAAACCCTGTTTGATTAATATTGCAGCGCGGCGAAAGGGATATCCTGCCGGATACCCCTTTCCAAAAAATTTTTAATTTTTCGCAATTTCCTCTTTACAAATCCAAAATCACATGCTATAATACATCGTGTTCTGGCCCTGTGGTGCAGTCGGTTAGCACGCCAGCCTGTCACGCTGGAGGTCGACGGTTCGAGTCCGTTCGGGGTCGCCAAAAAGTAAAACCCATTCCTTTCGGAATGGGTTTTATTTTTTGCTTCCCACGATAAGGACTCGAACAATTCAATTCGACATGCCGGTGGCATGTCGATCGTTTCCGGCTCGAGGGAATCGACTCCTTAATAGACCGAGTCCGTTCGGGGTCGCCAAAAGAAAAGCTCTTCCATCCGGAAGGGCTTTTCTTTTTTACTTTTTTTGAGAATGGACTCGAACAATTCGGGATCGACAAAACAAATAGATATCCCATCTATATTACGCATAACCGCCTCTCCGATTCAGAGAGGCGGTCAGATTTATATCCGGTAATTCCCCTGATTCCGAAGATCCGGGATCTCATAAGGGCAGTATTTTCTCACAGCCTCCAGCAACGCCTCGCTGTGGTCCAGGCAGAGAATGTTCCGATAACGGAAAACACTCAGGGTCTTCCAGCGGCCAAAGGAATCCTTCTTCTCACCTGCTTTCACAAGGCAGAGAATCGGATAATTTCTCACTTCCGTTCCCCTGCTGGGATAGCAGATGCAAATCTGCTGAAAATCCCCCCAGCTGTATTCCCGAGGGGATTCCAAGGGATACTTCACAGAAATCCCCTGAGCAGAAAAGGTGAATTGCGCCAGAGCCACCTGCACAGACATAACGCCATACGCTGTCAGAACTGCACCCATGGCAAACGCCCACAGAGCACCTTCCACCATAGTTATAAGCATCCAGATGCCTAAGATACATAAGCCAGGCCCTGTAATAATGGCAAAGATCAGCGTAAACTTCAGAAAACCCTCCGGCAGTTCACCCGGCCAACGCTCCAGTCGGTTACGATGCCAGATACGCATATCAAAAAGTGCATACATCCGGCTCTGCAGGCTCAGCACCCTTGGTAACCTGAACAGCAGTCAGCACGGGACCCATTTCGCCCTTGTACAGAGGATGCTTTTCTGCAGTAACCTTGGCTGTCACCACCACCCAGGAGCGGGATTCCAGGCTCCGGGCCTGAGCATAACGACAGGGAATACCACAGAACTCGATATCGTCCGCACAGCAGGTCATGACGAAGCGGCCGGGAGCGAAGATTCCATCCTTCTGGCGACGGAGCATAGCAACCTGAGCCTTGAAACAGACCGTCTTACCATCGTACTTTTTGGGCTCCTCAGTCACATCCCGGTACCACAAAGCGTAGTCCTCATCGTTGATGCAGATGATTTCCGAATTGATGTCAAAGGGCAGCGGATCTTCGATATCATCGAACTGAGTGGTTCCATCGGTGTAATCGTAAAGAATATCGATCCGCCGGGAAGCGGCTCTTGCCAGCTTATGGAAAGGCATGATGTCCTGACCTGGAGTCAGACGGTTGAAAACCACCATCTGAGCGCCTACCAGTTTGTCCATCACCAGGTTTCGCATATTGTTGTTAAAAGCCATGATGGTGGTAGAATCGGCAAACATAACCTCCTGTGCCACCACCCATTCTTCCGGAAAGCGCATATACAGGTCGCCCACCTGCTGCATGCCGTTCAGCTCCATAACAATGCGTTCGGCGCAGTATTTCTTCTGCAGGGCAGCCAACTGCTTTGTCGTGACTGTCTGCTGATCCAGCACTTCCAACCAGACGTTTTTCGCAGGATAGGTGGAGAAATCATATTCCTCCTCACCCTCCTCAAAGGCGATCAGCAACGTCCGCTCGCCATCATTGAAGCGGGGATCTTCCAACGTCTCCTGGATAAATTTTGTCTTACCGGAATCCAGGAAACCGGTAAAGGAATAAACCGGGATCTGCTGCATGACTTACACCCCAAACAGGGCTGCAATGCCCTTCTCATCCAGTTTGGAACCAATCACGCAGAGCTTACCGGTGATATCGGCGCCGCCCAGACGGACATTCTCTTCACCGGGAACAAAATCGAAGTGGATCCAGCTGCCATCAGCAGCGGGAACAATACCCTTGGCTCTCAGAACCATGCCGTACTTGCCGGAATCCAGTTCCTGCAGCGCAGAATTGACAGAGTCCACAGTAAACTTCTTTGCAGTCTCCACGCCCCAGGAGGTGAACACTTCGTCGGCATGATGGTGATGATGTTCATGATCATGGCAGCCACAGCCGCAGTGTTCACCGTGATCGTGGTGATGGTCATGATGGTGGTGCTCGTGCTCGTGATGATGGCAGCAATGACCATCCTCGTGATGGTGGTCGTGGTCATGGCAGCAATGGCCATCCTCATGATGGTGGTCGTGGTCATGGCAGCAATGGCCGTCCTCATGGTGGTGATGGTCGTGGTCATGGCAGCAATGGCCATCTTCATGATGATGGTCGTGGTCATGATGATCGTGGTCATGATGGTGCTCATGGCAACCGCAGGTGCAGTGCTCATCATGTGCATGGTGGTGATGATGTTCATGCTCAGCATGGAGTTTTGCCATCTCCGCTGCAAGGGTAGACTGACCTTCCATGGCGGACACCAGCTGTGCGCCCGTCAGCTGACCCCAGGGCGTTGTGACAATGGTAGCCTTATCATTGTGCTCCCGCAGCATCGCCACAGCAGCATCCAGCTTTGCCTGAGGAACAGAATCGGTACGGGAGAGAATGATGGTGGATGCAGTCTCAATCTGGTTGTTGTAGAACTCACCAAAATTCTTCATGTAGACCTTAACCTTGCCGGCATCCACAACAGCAACTGTGTAACCAAGGGTCACATCTTCGTTAGTGACCTTATTAACGGCACCGATAACATCGGACAGCTTGCCAACACCGGAGGGTTCAATAACGATACGGTCAGGATTGTACTGGTCAATGACCTGAGTCAGGGCCTTGCCGAAGTCACCCACCAGAGAGCAGCAGATGCAGCCGGAGTTCATTTCGGTAATATTGATGCCAGCATCCTGAAGGAAGCCACCATCAATGCCGATCTCACCGAACTCATTTTCAATGAGGACCAGCTTCTGACCGGCATAGCCTTCCTGAATCATCTTCTTGATCAGCGTGGTCTTACCGGCTCCAAGGAAGCCGGAATAGATATCAATTTTCATAATTAATTTCGCCTACACTTTCTTTTGATAAAATGGATTCTTACATATTATCTTAACCTTATTATTATAGCACATTTGTCAACAGAAAACCACAAAAAATAAAACCGCAGAGAAGTTCTGCGGTTTAATTTCATGGAAATAATCAAGCGACTCAGGAATCCTCATTTTGGACATTCGGTTCCGTTCTGTCACAGAAAACGGCAACACGATTCGATCCGCCGCTGGTACAGGTATACATCACAAAATCATGTTCGGAATGCTGCACGGCCGCAATATTGGTTGGATGTACAATGGAAACATCCGACACGCTATATTCCACCGTATAGCCGTTCATGTAGGTAAATGTCACCTTCTCGCCGATTTCAATATTATGGAGCGGAAGGAAATGATACTTGTAATTATGGCCTGCGATCACAGCATCGTCGGTAATGGGAGAACCGAATTGCAGACAGGGAGATTTATAGAGACGATCCTCACTGATCATGGACTGAACGGGAAGATCCAGTTCAAACTCCGGAACAGACAGGAATCCAATATAATAATAACCATCGATCTCTACAGGTTCCAGTTTTTCCGGTTCCGTGATTACGTCTGCGGGATCATTCTCAGAAGTGGTCTCACCGTATGCTGTCTGCTCGGAATTTTCATTCAGGGAAAGCTGATTCTGTACAATGGCAGCCTGCATGGCATCCAACGCCTGATTTGCCTCATTTCCGGCCCTTCTGGCATCAAGCGTATTATAAACATAAAGAAGCAGTGCTGATAACATCAGCACTGCTCCCATAACCACGAAGACAGAGCCTGCGCGTTTTTTAGCCATTGACCTGGTCTTCCTTCTTTCTCATCAGGAAGAGGCCGGCAAGCACCATCATGGAGCCGAGTCCGGCCATGACGGGAACGGGCCAATTCAGCTGGCCGGTCTGGTAAAGAGCCTTTGTATTGACAACGGTGACGATCCAGTTGAAGGGATCATCCTTGTTCACGTTGTAGCTTACGCTGAAGCCGGAAATCTTTTCCTCAGTGATATCCCAGGTCTCACGGGGATCCAGATCAGTGAAGGTATGCTGCCATTCATTTTCCTCATTCAGAACAATCGTTTCCTGAACTTCGAAAACTTCTTCAACAGTACCATCTTCTTCATTGACCTGTTCAACCTGCTTGACAAGATTGACAGTTGCAGAGGCCTGACTGCCGTTGACCCAAACCTTGGCAACCTTAATGCTCATGGGAGGAACATAGTAGTTGACATCGGTAATTGCTACCTTGGGTGCCTGGGGATCAAAGGTAAACTCCTGATCAGACTCGCGTGCGCTGACAGTTGTCTTCAAACCCTTCAGACTGCCATCTGCATTAAATTCATTCTCTACAGTAACATGAATCACATAATATACTTCTCTGTCACCGTACACTTCATCGTCAGCCAAACGAACAGAATACTTGTGACCAGAAGTACCGATGGTAACACCATAGAAATGCTCACCGGGTTTATCAAAGGCACCAAGAGTAAAGGTTCCGGTGGTACCGTTCTCACGATCCGCTGCCTTACAATTGATGGTCAGTGCAGCAGGCGCAGCGGGAGAATCCTCGGAAATTTTGGTGATGGTAACATTGATGGGATCCTCTTCAGGAATCTCCTCATCAGCAGGCAGAGAATCCATTTTGATGGTTACATCGACATCGGCAGAAATGGGCTCATAGGCTGCCATAGCTGCAGGAGCCATCATACCGACCATCAGGATCATGACCAGTACGGCCATCATGGTGCTGCGTAATACTCTTTTCATTCTTCTAGCCCTCCTATTTCGTCTGGCCCAAAGGAATCATGTGGGTCAGGACTATGGTACGTGCATCCGTGTATTCGTTGGAGCAAGTGGACAGACTCAAAATCTGGACATCTTTGGGATTCAGACCCCGAATTTGATCAAGCTTCTCCGTATCATAATACAGGGAGTTTTTTTCGATAAAGTTAAACAGATTGGATATATTATAATGCTTCCAGTTGGTGGGTTCAAAGAGATACTTATCATTGGACTCAACCACAAGGCAAGCAATAACTTCGAGGTTATAAATATTGTCAGGAACGATCAGCGTTCCGGTGCGATTTTCATCAAAGAAGGAGCGTTCCTTATAAAGATGCAGATCGCCAAACATCTGATGATCGGCCATATTATGGCCATAGAGGAGGCTGTAGGTTTCGGAGAAATCCCTCTGGTTCCGGGAATCCAGGAAAATGGAACCTGGAAGCGAAAATTCTCCATACACATTGGTATTGATATAGGTCAGATTGGTTTCACCCTGAACAACAGGCAAATCAATGTTGGTGCCGTCCATGGTGATCCAGGCACAGACATCCGGGTTAATGGAAAGAAGCTCGGAAAAATCCGGCAGGCCGGCATCCTCTTCCTCTGAAAGAACCACAGGCTTGATTTTGATCATGTCGGCCTGAACATCGCCGGCAGAGCTGTAGACACGTTCGTTGTCCCAGAGTGCGAAGGCGGAATACGCGCCGCCGATCAGCAACAGGCTGATGACGACCAGGTTAAAAATCGCATTTGCCGTTCGCAGGACGATTTTATGAAAAAGCATATTTAACTCCTGTCAAAAACGGCGGATCCATTGCGGGCAGGGCAGAACCCTGCCCGCAATCGGAAACCTGTCATTTACTTTCCATCCGTCGTCGCGGGGAAAGCTGATAAAAAACTAAGAGATTAGAACTCCACGGAGCGGCGCTTGATGATGAACAGGACAGCAGCAGCTGCACAGACGACCATCATAACGACGAAGGGCATGGAATCCAGCTCGATGCCGGTGTCAACCTCGGAAGTACGCTCGTTAACAAATGCCCAAGTGTCTTCGTCACCACCAGCAATGGTCTTGGTGGAATCAGAAGGAGTATCAGTAGTGGCATAACCGTTCTGGTCAGCCTCAGTTTCGGTTACAGTATAAGTAACGGTAGCGGGAATGTTTTCAATAACAAGCTGTTCGCCATGACCCAGAACGCCGGTGATGGTAACAGTTGTACCAGCTTCGTACTCCCAGGACTCACCATTGACCAAAATGTCACTCTTGATGGTGTCACCTTCAGGATCGGTCAGAACAACAGTAAAGTTGAACTTATCGGTCATATCGGCCATGTTACCCTTGATTTCCTTGGAAACAGTCAGCTTACCAGCATTGTAGGAATTGGTAACGTCAGCCTCCTTGGTACCCTGAGCATTGGTCAGGTGGACAGCAGCAACATAGTTCTTGCCATCGTTCTCATCACGCAGGATGGTAACAACCATGTACAGCTTGTCAGTGGTGTAAGTAACGCCGGAGGTGTTGTTGTCAACCTCAGTAACCTCGTAGGTGTAAACACCCAGGCTGGTAAAATCAGCAACATCGATAGGAATTTCGACAGCCTTGGTTGCATCGGCAGACAGAGCATCGAAAGAAACAGTCACATCGTCCAGTGCGGGAGGAGTGACAGCATTACCATCATTGTCGGTACCACTCTTGGCAGTAAACTTGAAAGTGAAGGTCTCAGCAGGAGCAGTACCATTGTCGATTTCATAAACCTTGTCAAAGGTACCAGCCTGATTCAGCTTGCCATTATAAGGATCATTAGTAGTTGCTTCTTCAGCGAAAGCGACGGTTGCCAGGCTCATGACCATGACCAGAGCCAGCAGCAGGGAGATGAGTTTTCTCATTTTGGGTTTCCTCCTAATTAAAAATTATTTTTTGATTATTGCTATATATCAGGAGGCGTCCCTCCAATATATACTTGTAAAACACGACCCGAATATCAGATGCCACGGCGGCGCAGGAGAGTAATCACCTTGCCGACCACGTCACTGTCGGAAATCGGGCCAAAATCACGGCTGTCCTCGCACTGGGTGCGGTAGTCATCAATGATAAACAAACAGCCATCGGGTACGACATAGGGATACGTTATCCCTTCTTTTGCGTAAGTGGGGTACATGATCTCGCCGCCCTGATTGGTGCCGTTAACCTGTAGGGCGCCGGAATCATCCATGTTGATCACATCACCGTCACGTCCAAGGACACGGCCAGTGACCAGCTTGCCTTCATGCTCGTACACAATGACATCATTCTTCATGTAACGTTCATGCAGGCGATAGGCAAGGATCACATCACCATCTTCCAGCGCCGGGAACATCTCATTTCCTGTCACCTGTGTCAACAGAAACACATGGCCGAAAAGTATGTATAGAACCAGAGCCAGACCCAGAACCTGAAAGAACAGGCTGCGGTAGGAATTGGCGATGATAACCGATGCACGGCGTTTCTGAATAACCTGAGAAATGGAGGGCTCTTTTTTCTGATTAGCCATCATCATCCTCCGTGGAGATCCAGCCGTTTACCCGGGCGTTTTCACGAACGCGTTCAATGACCATATCACACCGGACACGTTCCGCCATCAGAGCCTTTTCATACATTTCATTCAGTTCTTCAATTTTTTTCCAAACGTCCAGAGGATCGAGTCCGCCCACAAGTTTGGGTCTGAACTTCACCTTCGTAAGCCAGGCTGCGATCTTGCGGTATTCGGAGTTTGTCTGCAGCTGCAGGGGCAGATCCGAATCATTCTGCGGCTTCCGGGAGCCTCTCTGGGAGGCTCCGCGGGCCGATTTACTTTTGTCATATCTTCCCATGGTGCAATTAGAACATCATGCGGCGCTTACCGATCAGGAAGAACAGGCCAGCAACGGTTACAAAGGAGAGCATCAGGATGAAGGGATAGGATGTCATCTCGATACCGGTGTCGATATCAACCTGATTTGTGTTAGTGAACGCAATGGTTGTAGAACCGTCGCTTGCAACTTCCTTAATACCGGTGCAATCAGTGCTCAAGACATCATCAACATAGACTGTGTAAGCAGAACCTGCTTCCACTACCTTCAGTTGGGATCCAATAGTCAGACCATCAAATTCAATCCATTCATTGTGCTTCAGAGTAAAGGTGAAGGTATCAGTGGTAATGGCGCCTTCGGTACCATTGGAATGCACGAAGGTAACGTTATTCATGCTGCCGTCTACAACGGACGCAGTGAAGCTGAATTCCTTATTCAGATCACTCATGTTGCCGGTAACAGTCTTGGTAACCTTAGCCTTGGAAACCTTCAGATTATAGGTATTGGTAACAGAATGTTCAGCGCTATCGCTGGTAATGCTGTACTGACCGTAACCTACAAATGTCCACTGACTAGTAAGATCAAAGATGAGTTCGTTGGAAGATGTATTCAGCTTAACACTTCCGCCCTTGTAATTCAGACCATTTTCGTCAGACAAGATGCTTGTACCGCTGAAGAAAACGGTGCTGCTTGTGCTTAAACCGAAGGAATTGTCTGTAAAGTCATTGATGAATCCCTGACGCTGATTCTGAGTAAGGGTATCTTTTGTCCAAACAATAGTGCCGCCATTAGCAGTCAGTTTGATAACGAAGAAATTTACATCTTGTCCAAAATTAATATTTTTGTTGTTATTGCTCTGAATATTTTTGATATCGCCAAATGTTAAGGTAGAGGGGGTTGTTGATACACCAGTCAGACCAGATGCAGAAAGATCGAAATTTGTAACCTCTGCATTCTGCTCAGTCAACGTGTAATCACCAACAGGAGCATCAATCGTCCAGACCCAATGCAGATCAGTGGAAGACGCATCCCGGTTAGACTTGGTCAAAGTATGAACAGCCTGACCATTCTGCATGAGTTGAATCTGGAAATCATCAGGAACATGAGTTGCAGTCAAACCCACAAAGTTTTTCTCGATCTTGATCTTGGCAGTATCGGGAACATCATCGGCAACAACGCTGTTAGTACATGTAACTCTGGAGTCCCGGCCACCCTGAACGGTTACAGATGTAGTATCGCTGACAGTAGCGCCACCATCCCAGGAAGGAACATAGCCGGAATAGTTGATTTCCTTAACTGTGACATTGGCTTTGCCATTGTCATCGTTTACAGCGGGAAGATCACGGATTTCAGCATACTGTTCGTGCTTCAATGTAATCGTACCACCGTTGGTAATGGTTCCTCTGCTTTCGGCAATGGTGTTTGCATTGTAAACAGTATAGTTATAAGTATCAGAAGATTCGGAGCCATCTGCGTTGTAAATGGTCACCTGGAAGGTGAAAGTTGCATCTACTGGAACAGCATCCGCGTTGACTATCTTCTGAATTTCCAGGTTACCGGTACCCAGTGCAGGATTGGAGTTCCAGATGGCATAGAGAACCGTGTTCTCATTAATTGTAATAGTGCTATTGGGCTGATACCATTCGCCGGATCCGTCTGCTTTGGTATTCCATCCCTGGAACATAAAGACATACTTTTCGCTGCCGTTTGCACTTTCAACATTGATTGCATTTGCCTGACCCTCAATTGTCTTCAGACCAGACATGCCGCCAACATCGAATGTTGCAGGAGGGGAACCTGTTTCACTGTTTGGGACACCGACGCCACTGGTTGTAATCACATAGCCATCGGGAATGTTGATATCATAAGAAAGAGTTACGTATGTTTTCGGAACAACAGCACAGTCGATATGCCAGCCGTGGTTTTCATCAAGCTGAAGCTTAATGACATAGCAGACAACCTTATAATTTTCCTTATTGGAAGATGTTACGGTCTGTCCATCCGTTGCTGTAACGTTACGGGAATTTACAATAGCATTCAGCAATCTGTCAAAATCAATGCCGCTAAGCACCTGATTTGTGGTTGTACCACTGCCGTCAACCAGACCGGCAGTATCCGTACCATCTACAGAAGTAAGGATAAAGTTTTGATAATCGACAATGTTCTGATCAATAATACCGGTGGGATTGTTGGCGAATAACATGCCTCCTGTTGAATAGTTGCTGTTATAGAAGTTATAGGCAGCAGATCCCTGAACAGAAGGCTCACCGGGAATATTGCCATCCCGTCTGACAGCCAGATAAACACGGGAAGTCTGACCGGAACCTGTATATGTATCAAGCACCTGATCTACAGTAACGGTATCCAGAGTCTCTGCGGCATTTTCGCTCAATTCAGCAACTCTGGCAGTCAGAGCATCGTTCTGCTCATCAGTAAACTGATTCAGCAATTCGTACTCTTCTTCGGTCATCGCTTCCATCATGGCATCCAGCTCTTCGTATGTAGCTGCAGCCATCAGGCGCTCAAACAAAGCATCCACAGGATTGACATCATCCACATCAGCATACAGGTTGCCAGCGGTCATATAATAGACAGAGAAGCTGCCGGTATAGAAGCCGAAGTAGCCATCGGCCACATTGACATTTTCCACCTTCTGGCCGGCCAGAGCAGTGGTCTCTGCTTCGGAAGCACTGTCAGCATTGACAGCTGCCTCGGAAGTGCCGGGCAGATGATAAACGGCAACGTCTGCCTTGGGGGTAATACCGCCGGCAGTGACAGCAACAGAAACAGCTTCCGCAGGCTGAATCTCAACGCCGTCCGCCATCAGGCTGATATCATAGGCATCACTGGTATAGCCAGCGGGCACAGCACCCAGGCCCAGAATATCGGTACGAATATAAGAAACCAGTTCCGCATCCAGTTCCTTAACAGAAAGGGTCGCATTTTCGGGCAGCTTACCGGTGACAGCAAAGTTCTTGCCGTCCACATTGGCATAGACAGTCCGGTTGGTCAGGCCCTCAGTGACCACATTGCCGCTGGTCTGAGCCACGCCCACAGCACTCTGATAAGCAGCGGTGACATTGCTCCAGTCAGCCTCTGCAATCTCGCCATTCTGACGGGCTGCGTCCGCATTGGCATAAACAGCGGCAGCTTCTGCCATCAGAGCCTCACGGTCGGCTGCATAGGTTTCAGACTCCGGATCCAGCGCGGCAACGCGATTCTGGATGCCGCCCAGCTGAGCAACATAACCCAGAGCCAGAGAACCCAGTTCGGTGCCACTTTGGGTCTGGGCATCGTAAGCAGCGTCAATCTGCTCCAGGAATGTATTGGCCTCAGCATCTGCCATCAGACCGGGGCTGAACATACTCAGCACCATTACCAGTGACAGGATGCACACCATCATGCGCTTGGCAATTGCGGGCTTGCGGCGCATTCTTCTTCTCTCCATAGTCAAACCTCCTAAACCAGATCTTTCCATAACGGAAAGATCACTGTTATCCACGTACATTTCCCACAAGGGGATACAAAATTATCAAGGCCGCCCTCCGGCGGCTACAATGACATACTTACTGATTAATCAAATTGTAGCATATGTTGTTGAGTATGTCAACCACGCAAGCGTGTCATTTGTAAAAATCGCATAGATATCCTCTAGTACTTCTTACTTAAGGTATCACATTCTCAATTCATTTTCAAGTGTTATGCTGAAAAAATTTATATTATTTTTTCGACGTCAACCGTTTTTTTGCGACAGGGTACTTTCCTTATAATCGAACCAGGCAGATCACCCCCCTTGCGACACCTCTGCCGGAGCGCCCCCGGTTCTCCCCCGGCGGGCGCTTTTTCATTTCCGTCCGGAATAAAAACAAACTCTCCGAATTACTCGGAGAGCTCATTGCGTTCCACGGATCTGATATTCTTTTCCGCCTTGTGCCGGGGCGTCATGACCTCATGGCCACAGCCAAGGCACCGCAGCCGGAAGTCAGCGCCGGTGCGCATCACCAGCCACCGCTTCTCCCCGCAGGGATGGGGCTTCTTCATTACGAGCACATCGCCCAGTCTGATGTCCATATATACCTCATTTCTTTATGGCGTCCCAATAGGCTTTGGCTGCCTGCTCCAGCTTGTTGGGGCCGTATTCATAGTAGGTCGTTCCGGCCAGCGTATCCGGCAGATACTGCTGCCGGACCCAGTGATTGGGGAAATCATGGGGATACAGATAGCCCTGCTCCCGCTCCATGGTATAGGAGTCGGCGTGGACATTCTGCAGATGCCGGGGGAATTCTCCGGTTTTTCCCCGGCGTACATCCGCCAGAGCCGCATCAAAGGCGATATGGGCGGAATTGGATTTGGGAGAGGTGGCCATCAGTACAGCCGCATCCCCCAGCGGGATCCGGGCCTCCGGCATACCCAGCTTCAGAGCCATCTCCACACAGGCATGAACGATGGGAATGATCTGAGGGTAGGCAAGACCCACGTCCTCGGCTGCAATGACCATAAGCCGGCGGCAGGCAGAGGGCATCTGCCCCGCTTCCAGCAGCCGGGCCAGATAATGGCAGGCAGCATCCGGATCAGAGCCGCGGATGCTCTTTTGCAGGGCGGACAACAGGTCATAGTGATTGTCTCCGTCCCGGTCAGCCCGCAGGGCGCTCTTCTGGGTGACAGCCTTCACATCCGACATAGTCAGAAGAATCTTTCCATTCTCCGGCACACCGGCGGAGAACAGCACCTCAACTGCATTCATGGCTTTGCGCAGATCGCCGCCACAGCACTGGGCAATGTATTCCAGCGCCCCCTCCTCCGGTACCGCTGTCAGAGCCGTGCGTTCCTCCATGTAGGAAACGGCACGCTTCACTGCCTTCAGCGCAGCCGGTGCATCAATCTGCTTGAATTCAAAGACCGTGGAACGGCTGAGAATGGCGTTGAATACATAAAAATAGGGATTTTCCGTGGTGGAGGCTATGAGGGTGATCTTACCGTTCTCAATGTGCTCCAGAAGGGACTGCTGCTGCTTTTTATTGAAGGACTGGATCTCATCCAGGTACAGCAGCACACCGTTGGGCGCCATGAAGGTATCCAGCTGGGCAACGATTTCTTTGATATCGGATGTGGATGCAGTAGTAGCATTCAGTTTATATAAGGTTCGGTTGGTCTGCTTTGCAATGATATTGGCCACAGTGGTCTTGCCTGTGCCGCTGGGACCGTAGAACACCATATTGGGGATATTGCCGGAATCGATCAGCCGCCGCAGCACGGCACCCTTACCCAGAATATGCTCCTGTCCGAATACCTCGTCCAGATTGGCGGGCCGCAGCAGATCGGCCAAAGGCTGGTACATAAGCAGCCCTCCTTTTCTTTTTCACAAGTATATCATAGGACGCCAAAAAATGCACCAACTATTTTCCGAATTTGCGAAATTTTGTTCGATTTATTCCCCGAATATCTCACCGGCAGCTGCCATCTGTTCCGGCGTCAGTTCCCAGTCCGGCCGGAAGATCACCACTCTGTTCTCATAACACAGGACAAAATGATTATATGCTTCCCCGCCCGCATACTGCCGGTAAGCTGCATCTGCTTTCCAGAGGGAGGCATCCTGGGGGATGTATTCCTCATAATACAGTCCTCCGTTTTCATGAACGCCGATGGGATAGTCCACGGGCTCAGTCGCTTTCTGAATAGCAAGATCATAAATCACCGGGATTTGGGTGGTATATATAATGTAGGACATTTCCGGCTCGTCAGAACTTTCCCATATATGCTGTCTGTACTCTCCCCTGTGCAGCAGGAAACTTGCCTGTTCCCGGGCTTCATAAGAATAGTCCGGTGCTGACGCCTCCGTCAGATCCTCCACCCGGAGAGGGATATCATCGTTGTATATTTCAAAGGACATGCCGTTCCATTCATATATACGCACCTGACGGTTTTCCTCCCATACAGGGAGTTCCATGACCTTGTTGCCTATGGGAAATGCCAGGCCTGTAACCGCCACGGAAAGAAGGATCGTCAAAACCCACGTGACCCGGCGGTTGGTTTCTGTGGAGACACCTCTTCGCTTCATGTACGACTGAATCGCCGATATTCCAACGATCACCGCAAACAGCATGCCCAGTGAGATCCCCATGATTACAGCCATTCTGGGCTGCATGGAGCACAGCATCACAACAAACGCCGCCAGAATCAGGCTCACCATCACCAGTTCCACATTCCGGAAACCCCGGGTCTCCACAAATTCCCCATTCTCCGCTGCCGCCTTTGCCCGGCGGTACCAGCAGAAATAGCCGCCGAGCTCCATGACGCACATGGTAAGCAAGGACAACTGGCACAGCCAATTGAACATAGTGGTACTCTGGCTGAGATAAGACAGCGGTGAGATGAAAAGCTGGCTGATCTGCATACCGATCTGCATCAGCGCCAGCAACAGCAGCATGATGTAGGCCGGGAGATAGTTCTTTTTGGCACTTCGGTGAATATTTTCCAGTTCCAGCATGGGATCCGTATCAATGGGCACCGGATTTTCCGCTTCATTGTAAAACACCTGCAACTGTGCCGTCGTGCCGACCAATACCCAGCCGGAATGGGCACAGAATTCAATCAGTTCCCGCTGCTGTTCGGAAGGTCCCGGATCATAGGCAGAGGCTTTGGGGAAATAGGTTACGGCAAACCGGACATCCTTCGGCTCTGTCCGGCGAAAGCGCCAGGCAAAATTTGTCACCTTATCCAGCAGCCATCCCTTTCGCGCCTGCTTTTCCAGCAGACGGCAGATACCGGTGCGGTCATAGAATGTGAACTGTGCAATGATATATTTATGGTCCTTCATTATTTCTCCTCCTCTGCAAAGACACGACGGTAATCTGCCAGTTGGAATGTCAGTCTGCGATATTCTTCTTCCAGCACTTCCCTGCCCCGGTCGGTGAGGATATAGCTGCGGCGGCGACCTTCTGCTTTGGTCAGGCGGATCATCCCTGCCTCCTGAAACTGTTCCAGCAGATTATACAGCGTACCGCTGCCCACATTTACCCGTCCATCTGTCATGGCAGGCACCCTATCCATAATATCCATACCGCAGCACTCCGCCTTCAGGCACAGCAGGATGTAAAACATCTGCTCTGTCAGAGTCTGAAACTTGGCTCTCGGCATACCATCCCTCCATTCTCGAATATCGATATTTCCATTTTCATTATATTATCGATATTCGATAATGTCAAGAAAAATCATAAGCCGCACCGAAAAACGGCACGGCTCTTATGATTTACACCACGGGGATCAGCAGCATTCTGCCCGGTTCCGGTTCTCCCTCCAGCCCATTGGCCATTTGGATGGATTCCACTGTGGAGCCGCTGGCCTTGGCAAGCTCCCAGAGTCCCTCCCGGGGTACCCGCCGCAGGATCAGGGATGGTCCCATAGGATCCTTCTCTCTGACTTCTCCCGACTCCACCCCGGTTATCATGGACATTCCATGCGCGCAGACTGTGCTGATCTGCACCGCGGTCTCCGCGCGCAGGGTCAGCTCTTCACCCCCGGACAGCACCTGAGACACTTTTCCCGGCTGAGGAACCGCAAATAAGGATGCTGACTCTCCGGTCTTCAGCTCCCGGTCCCCCTGCCACCGGCGGGAGGCCGTCTGCAGCGCGCCTTCACCGTCATAATACAGCACCTGCAGCAGTCCGGTCTGCTCCAGCCGGACGTTGTCTCCCTGGATCTGCTTCCGGGGAAAATCCGGCAAGGAAACCATATCCACCACCAGGTCTGCCGCGGCGGGTATCATCTGTTCTGCTGAAATACTCTCCCGGCGGGTTTCCAGCAGAGCCGGAAGCTCCAGTTCCTGCCGGTGCAGTTTCAGTTCCCGCTCCGGATGGTAGGCATCCTCCGTCAGTTCCACCAGCTGCCGGTCATCCACCAGATACTGTGCCGTGATCCCAGCCTCCATACGGAGTGCGCCGTTTTCTTCCTGATCCAGCTCCAGACCCGTCACCATCGGCAGTATATCCACCTGCCCATCGGCAGAATGGCTTTGCTCCAGCTCGCTGAACTGGGAAAAAGGCAGTTCAAAATCCCAGGTATGGAGCTGGCCGTCTGCCGCAGCATAGCACAGATGCAGGTTGCCGCTGCCCCGAAACACCACCTTGTCCGCCAGAACCTTCCGGTCCGTGATGACCGGATCCAGGCGGGCATAGAGCAATTTTTCCGGCTGAGGCGCCGAAACCGGCAGTGTCAGGGTTTCCTCCAGCCGGAACGTCTTTTCCCCTGCCTCTGACGCCAGGCGAAGAGGATAGGTTCTGCGCAGCAGCTGCAGCGGACGGGGCGGTTCCTCCGGCCGGAAATACTCCTGCCGACAGGAACTCCAGCCCTCTGCCAGTGCAGAGATCCCCGCCCGGATCAGGATCTTCCCGGCAGATACGATGCGGCCGTCCGTAAACCGGGGCAGCATCAGGATCCGGAGTTTTCCCTCGGTACAATCTTCCGGCAGATCCCAGCGCATCCGGAAGGGGATCCATGCCTCCAGTTTCCATGGCCCGTCCCCGGATTCCGAAAGATACAGGACCCACACCTTCATGCCCGCAGAGAGCTCGGCAGTATCCCCCTGCCACTGCTTGCCGCGCATCACGGGCTGTCCCCAGACACCCAGTATCCGTCCCACCTCCGGCATGTCCTCCGGAAGCCGGATCTCCTGGGTCTGCTCCAGTTCCTGCACCTGATGCAGCACCGGCTTCAGAAAGGTCAGGACCTCTCTCTTAAACTGCAATTCCACGCAGATCACTCCTTACCATAGTATGATGGTAAAGCATATGCGGCGGTTCCGGGATTTATGAGTGTGAAATGTAACATGCAGCGTGATAAAGCGATTTGCCCGCAGCGGCTGTCACTGTCTGCGCTTCGTCAGTACCAGTCCGGCCACTATCAGACCCAGGCCCCCCAGACTGCACAAAAGCCAGCTTTCCTGTCCATATCCCACCATCAGGCCCAGGCCGAAGCACACCATGCACCAGCCCTGCAGCTGTTTTTTCCGGCACATAAAAACACCCCCTGCACAGTCTATGCAGAGGGTGTTGCGATTTGAACAGTTAGCCGCCCAGGTATGCCTTGCGTACTTCGTCAGAGCTGGCCAGCTCCGCGCCGGTGCCGGACAGGGTAATGCCGCCGGTTTCCAGAACATAGGCGCGGTCAGCGATCTGCAGCGCCTTGCGGGCATTCTGCTCCACCAGCAGAATGGTGGTGCCGGACTTATGCAGTTCCTTGATGATCTCAAAGATCTGATCCACCAGAATGGGAGCCAGACCCATGGAGGGTTCATCCAGCATCATCAGTTTGGGGTGGCTCATAAGCGCACGGGACATGGCCAGCATCTGCTGCTCGCCGCCGGAGAGCGTACCTGCGATCTGCTTGCGGCGTTCCTTCAGCCGGGGGAAATAGTTGAACACCATATCCAGATCCTTCTGAGATACTTCCTTGTTAATGTAGGCGCCCATTTCCAGATTCTCCTGGACGGTCATCTGCAGGAAAATCCGGCGTCCCTCGGGAACATGGGCAAGGCCATGGCGCAGCAGCTTGTAGGCATCCATGTGGGCAATGTCCTGACCGCAGAAGGAAATATTACCGCTGCGGGGGTGCATCAGGCCGGAAACGGTCTTCAGAATGGTGCTTTTGCCGGCGCCGTTGGCACCGATCAGGGCAACGATCTCACCCTCGCCGACTTCAAAGGAAACACCCTTGATGGCATGGATGGCGCCATAGTAGACGTGCATATCTTCAACTTTCAGCATCAGTCGTTGTCCTCCTTTCCAAGGTAGGCTTCGATGACTGCAGGATTGCTGCGGATCTCCTCAGGGGTACCCTTTGCAATGATCTTGCCGTAGTTCACCACGGCAATGGCTTCGCAGACATTCATGACCAGATTCATATCATGCTCGATGAGGAAAATAGCGATATGGAAGGTATCCCGGATCCGGCGGATCTGGTGCATCAGTTCGGTGGTCTCGCTGGGGTTCATACCGGCAGCGGGCTCGTCCAGCAGGATCACACTGGGATTGGTGGCCAGTGCGCGAACAATCTCCAGACGGCGCTGAACACCGTAAGGCAGACTGCCTGCCTTCTGGTCTGCCACATCAGCAAGGCCCATAAAGTCCAGCAGTTCCATAGCCTTCATATTGGCAGCAGCTTCAGCCCGGTAGTAGCTGGGCAGGCGCAGCAGGGACGCCAGGAAGGAGCACCGGATCTCGTTGTGCATGCCCACCTTGACATTGTCCAGAGCTGTCATTTCGGAGAACAGACGAATATTCTGGAAGGTACGGGCAATGCCCAGTTTGTTGACCTTATGAACGGGCATGCCCTTGATGTCGATGCCATTGACCAGAACAGAGCCGCGGGTGGGCTGGTAAACGCCGGTCAGCAGGTTGAAAATGGTTGTTTTGCCGGCGCCGTTGGGGCCGATGAGGCCGGAGATTTCGGTGGGGCCCAGGGTGATATTGAAGCTGTCCACCGCAGTCAGGCCGCCGAAGTCGATACCCAGGTTCCGGACATCCAGAACCGGCTGCTTGCCGGCATCCTGTTCCCGGAACAGGTTATAGGTAGGAACCTGGATCACTTTTCTGGGATAATCAGCCATTGGTTTCTACCTCCTTTTTCTTGAAAATACCGGAAATCTTGTCAGTCACCACAGAGACAAATTCCTTGACTCTGGGAGACCAGGTAAACAGCATGACCAGAATCAGCACAACGGCATACAGAATCATGCGGTAGTCCTCCAGAGAACGGAGGGCCTCCGGCAGAACATACAGAACCGTTGCGGAAATGACACTGCCCAGGATATTGCCCATGCCGCCCAGCACCACAAACACCAGAATATTGATGGAGGTGTTGAAATTAAACTTGGAAGCAGCCATGGAGGAATAGTTCAGGCCGAACAGGGCACCTGCCATGCCTGCCAGGAAAGCAGAAACTACGAAGGCCTTCATGCGGAAGGCGGTGACGTTGATGCCAACGGATTCGGCTGCGATCCGGTTGTCCCGGACGGCCTTGATGGCGCGGCCTTCCTTGGAATTCACCAGATTCAGCACCACGAACAATGTGATCAGCACCAGCACAAAACCCATGGGGAAGGTGGCCAGCTTCTTAATGCCGGTAGCACCCACAGGGCCGTCCAGAATCATTTTGCCGCCCTCCAGCAGGGTAAACTTGGCAGAGGTGGCGCTGACATGGACGCCCTCGGCATCCAGGCCCACATACAGGTTGCCGACAATATTCTTCAGAATCTCACCGAAGGCCAGGGTAACGATGGCCAGGTAGTCACCTCTCAGGCGCAGAACAGGAATACCGATGAGGAAACCGGCAGCACCGGCCAGCACACCGCCCACGATCATGGCGATGAACAGGCGCAGAGGCTCCAGAGCCACGGCATCCTGCAGCAGTGCTGCCACAACGATACCTGCAAAGGCACCAATGCCCATGAAACCGGCATGGCCCAGGCTCAGCTCACCGCAGATACCAACCAGCAGGTTCAGAGAAACCGCCAGAGAAATGTAAACACAGATGGGAACCAGGAATCCCTTCCAGGAGCTGGTCAGCATGCCGCCCATATTCATGCCCTGCATCACCAGGAAGAACACAGTGACCACCAGATAGATGACCAGGTTTGAGCGGGTATTTTTATTATTCAGCAATTTTTTCATAACCCTCACCTTACACCTTTTCCTGGATCTGCTTGCCCAGCAGGCCGGCAGGCTTCACAAGCAGAATAATGATCAGAACGGAGAACACGATGGCATCAGAAAACTGGGTGGAGATAAAGGCCTTGGAGAAGGTCTCGATAATACCCAGCAGAATGCCGCCCAGCATGGCGCCGGGAATGGAACCAATGCCGCCGAAGACTGCAGCCGTAAAGGCACGGATACCGGGCATGGCACCGGTGGTGGGCTGCAGGGTAGGAACGGTGGAGCACAGCAGGACACCTGCAATGGCCGCCAGTGCAGAGCCGATGGCAAACGTCATGGAGATGGTATTGTTGACACTGATGCCCATGAGCTGTGCAGCAGCACGGTCTTCAGAAACAGCGCGCATGGCCTTGCCGATTTTGGTCTTGGTGGTAAACAGGGTCAGGCCCACCATGATCAGAACGGATGCCAGAATGGTGACGATGACTTCACCGGTGATGACCAGTTCACCGCCGGCTAGGAAAACAGGCTTCAGGGGGACGATGCTGGCAAAATTTTTGGGCGCACTGCCCCAGATCAGCTGGGCGCCATTCTGCAGGAAGTAGCTGACACCGATGGCGGTGATCAGAACTGCCAGACTGGGAGTACCGCGCAGAGGCATATAGGCCAGCTTTTCAATGAGAATACCCAGCAGAGTACACACTGCCATGGCCGCAATGACAGACACAAAGGCAGGCAGACCCAGATAGTTGGTAACACAGAAGGAAATGTAGGCACCCACCATGATGATATCGCCGTGGGCAAAGTTCAGCATTTTCGCAATGCCGTAAACCATGGTATAGCCCAGTGCAATGATGGCGTACACCGCACCGATACTGATACCGTTGATCAGATACTGTAATATTTGCATATTCTACCTCTCTTTTCCGACAGCCTATGACAACGTCCATGAAAGGGACGCTCTCATAGACTGTCTGTAAGCAATTGCTGGGATGGGAGGAAATCCTCCCATCCCTCAGAATTGTTATTAGCCCAGAGCGACGTACTTGCCGTTTTCGATGACCACAGCAGCGGGGATCTTGGAGATCATGCCCTGCTCATCCCAGGTCATGCCGGAGCCGGTCAGACCGGAGAATTCATTGGTAGCGAAGTAGGTCTTCAGCATTTCGCAGGCATCGCTGGGAGCAGTGGTGCCGTCAACACCGGCAGCCACGCAGGCATCATAGATGGCGTAGATGACGTCATAACCGTCAGCAGCGAACTGGTTGGGGGTCTCACCATTCATCATAGCCTGATACTTGGAAACGAAGTCCTGGGTCTCAGGAGCATCGGGGTTGAAGGGGGTCATCAGAACCAGGCCCTCCGCCAGGCTCTTGTCGAAGCCTTCGATGGTCAGAACGCCGTCCATACCGTCGCAGCCGAAGAAGGTGGGCTCATAGCCGATCTTGGCAGCCTGGGTCAAAACCTGGGAAGCCTCAGTAGCGTAGAAGGGCAGGAACACGAAGTCACAGCCTGCATCCTTGCACTGGGTAACCTGGGTGGACAGGTCGGTCTTGTTGTCAGCGGTGAAGTTGGTCTCGCAGACAATGTTCAGGCCCAGCTCTGCAGCCTTGGTCTTGAAGCCGTTCATCAGGCCCTTGGAGTAGTCATCGGAGTTGTCGAAGATGATGCCGATGTTCTGAGCCATGTTCAGCTCAGCAACCAGCTCAGCAGCGGAAGCACCCTGGTTGGGGTCGGTGAAGCACATCTGGAAAATGTTGTTGCCGGTCATGGGGATCTTGTCGGAGGAGCCGGAGGGAGTCATCATGAAGATGTTGTCTTCCACAGCGGTGGGAGCAATGGACAGGCAGGGTGCGGTGGTAACGGCACCGGCGAAGAACTGCATACCCCAGTCCTTCAGGTTGTTGTAGGCATTCAGGGCCTTTTCGCCGTCATGCTCATCGTCCTGGGACTGGAATTCGATCTTCAGGCCGCCCTTGGCGTTGATCTCTTCCACAGCGATCTTCATACCGGCTTCCACAGCCTTGCCGTAAACGGCAGCGCCGCCGGTCAGAGGACCGCTCATACCGATCTTAATGGTGGAGGCATCAGCAGCGGGCTTGGAGGAACCGCAGCCTGCCAGCAGGGACATGACCATCAGCATGGCCAGCATCAGAGCAGTAAACTTTTTCATAATCTTGGTCTCCTTTTCATTTTCTTACAATATAAAAAAGCAGCTGCCTCTCTATGCAGCCGCTTCTCCATACATGAGGGATCCCCGGCTAGGCTATGGGCAGGATAATTCGCAGAAGGCTCAAGCCAAGAACGCAAATGGACACTGCCAGAACAGGGGCAGTGTCCAGAATGGGAATATTGTGCGCAGAGGTACCCGCCACTGCAGAAGAGCAGCAGCTGGAAGATGCAGTATTCATGGAAAACATGGTCTTCATATACGGTACCTCCTTCACTGAATGTGCCCCTATTGTATCTCCGGGACGGACATTTGTCAACGAGATAAATACCACAACTTACAAAGATTCTTTTCCACTTTTTTGTGCAGAACTCACAAACACCTTATGCTGCATCCATGGCAGACATGCAGGCAGACAGCACTTTGGACAGCACCGGGATACAGGTAGCGCTGCCGTAGCCGCCGTTTTCCACCACACAGATAAACGCCAGAGGATACCGCTCATCATCCACAAATCCGGCAAACATGGCATTGGAGCGTTCTCCGCCTCCCAGCTGGCTGGTGCCGGATTTGCCGCAGACATGGAGACCGCCCGGGAATTTCCAGTCGCCGTAGATATTCTTCACATTGCTGCGCAGATAGGCCTTCAGGGTTTCCGCTACCTCTTTGGACATGATCCGGTCGCTGAGTTTTCCTTCCGCCTGATAGGTGATCTCCTCACCGTTTTTCACCTGCGCCATCAGATAAGGCTCCATAGCCTGACCGCCGTTGGCGATGGCCCCCATGAAAGTCATGAAGCGGGCTGGGTTAATGGTATTGCTGTGCTGTCCGATGCAGCTCCAGGCAAAGGATGCTGCGCCGGCGCCTTCAATATTATAATTGCCCCGGGCAGTGGTGACACCGTCAAATTTCAGAGGCTCCACCACCTGAAACTGCTCCACATATTTTTCCATGTTCTGCCTGCCCACCAGTTCTGCAATCTGGGCAAAGGCACAGTTGCAGGAGTTGGCCAGCGCGGACTTCAGATCCATGGTGCCGTGTGCCCGTTCGCAGGTGACGGTGGCCACATGTTCGCCCTCTCCATACTGGATCCGGCCGGTACACAGGAAGCTCTCATCATAAATTCCAGGAACACAGTCCAGGGCCGCACCGGTGGTGACCACCTTGAAAATGGAACCGGGCACATAGGTGGACTGGGTAAACCGGTTCAGATATACGCCCTCCCATGCACCGGAGGTATCTCCTTCGATATCCGGAACATTGTCCGGGTCGAAGGTGGGGGTAGATACGGCACAGAGGATCTGGCCGGTTTTGTAATTGTAGACCGCCACAGTTCCCTTCCGGCCGTTCATGGCTTCATAGGCCGTATTCTGGGCATTGACAGACAGCGTCAGTTCCGCCACACCTCCCTCGGTTCCGGAATCATAGATGCCGTTGATCCGGTCGAAGCCAACCATGGATCCGGCATAATGGGACACTGCCGCTGCACTGATGAAGCCTTTCCGGTCGCCCAGCCAATGGAGTGTGGATTTTCGGGTGGTGGTGTTTTCGGAATAGCTGCGCTCCGTGCCGATATCCAGCAGCACATTGCCGCTGCGGTCCACCACAGTTCCGCAGCCCAGATTGGTATTGTTATAGACATGAGGAGACCCGGGAGATGCGATCCACTGGTCTGCGTGCATCCAGTAGTCGCCCAGGAAGAACAGCATGCCGCCCACCAGCACCAGAATAAAAAGGGCCATGAGCCAGGTTCTGTTTGTTACTCGATTCATGACTTCTCCTTTCCCTTCAGCCGGACAGCGAAGCTGGCATTCTGCCGGGTATCGGAGGCCTTCACAAAGGCCAGCAGTCCCCAGGCACCGATCATGCTGGTACCGCCGTTGCTCAGCAGCGGGAAGGGCACACCGGTAAAGGGCAGCACATCCAGCGTACCCAGACAATTGAGGATGGTCTGCACCACCAGAACACCCGCCGCTGTGATGGCGCCGATGCTGTAGAAGGCGGATCTTGCCATTTGCGCTGTGCGGATGGAGAAGCAGGCCAGCACCACGATGCAGGCCACTGTCAGCACTGCCATGATCAGGCCCCATTCCTCGGAAATGGTGGCAAATACGATATCAGAATCTGCTGCAAACACATGCTGCAGCAGTCCCCGCCCCGGACCAAGACCGAAGAGACCGCCGGAGGCCAGACACATCAGGGCCTGACACTGCTGATAGCCGGCGTCAAACGGATCTCCCCAGATATGCCGCCATGTAGCAAAGCGCTGCAAGGCATGGGGGGCAATCTTCAGGGCAATCACGCCTGCAAAGCCCAGGGCCGTGATGGCCAGCGCCACGGTACCCACGCTGCCGGAACGCAGGTACGCAATGATCAGGAAGGCGCAGAAGAAGATCAGCGCAGTACCAAAATCATTCATCAGCGCAAGACAGCCGCAGATCAGGACAGAATACACGATGAACATAAAGATGTTCCGCTTCTGCATAATCCGGTCCATGGTAGATGCACCGGCGAACACAAAACACACTTTGCTCAGCTCAGAGGGCTGCAGAGACATACCCCCGATGATGAGCCAGTTTTTGGCGCCATAATACTCAGTACCGAAAACCAGCGTGATCACCAGAAAGCCCACGCCCGCCACCGTTGCCAGATACCGGAATTTTTTGGCCCGTTCCAGATCCCGAAGGGACCACCCGATCAGCAGGAACGTGAAGACGCCCAGCACCATGGCAATGAGCTGCTTCACCGTCTCCCCCGGCTTGACGGTAACGATGGCTGCCATACCCATGGTACACAGGAAGAAGGCCAGGGTTTCCACCTCAAAGGATGCCCGGTGGATCATGGCATAGAACAGAAACAGCAGCCACTGGCAGGCAATGATGCCGCCGAAGCCCTGCAGCACGGGAACAACACTTTCCTCCGTCCCGGAAAGCATAAATCCCAGTGCCATCAGGATCTGCAGAATGGAAAGCAGCAGGAGATTCGCCACTGTATCCCAGCCGTTGGCTGCCTTGGTACGCAGCTGCGCCTGCCGGACTTCCTGTTTTTCCGTAATGGGCTGCAGATACATTTCCACACCGCCGATTGAAATCCGGCTCCGGGAATGGAGAGCGCAGATCTGCACTTTTTTCCCGTTGACCTCCACGCCGCCTTTGGAACCGGCATCGGAAATGGTCCAGCTGCCGTCATCATACCGGGTCAGAACCGCATGGTTCCGGGACACCGTGGGAAAATCAATGGTCACATCGCAGCTTTTGCTGCGGCCAATGACACTCTCCCAGTGGGTAATGGGAATCTGGGTGCCATCGGGCATATTCAGCCAGGCCCAGATCTCCGGCTCCTTCCGGAAAGTCAGCAGCGGCTTCATGCACCGGGCCAGCAGAAAGACTGCCAGCATTGGCGCCAGATACCGCAGAATATGGATGGTCATATCACCAATGGCTGCCTGATTGCGCATCAGGTTTTCCAGCACTTCCATGGCATCGCCTCCTTGTTTTTCTATAAAATGACATACTTTCGCGAAATAGTCAAATGAACTTTTTCTTAATTCTCCTCCATGCTCCGCAGAAGCCGTATCTCAGCGGCATAGCCCGGCAGTTCATTGGGGGTCTCCAGGATCATGGGCTTCTCCTTCAAAAGCGGGTGATTGACGATCTTTTGAAAGGTATCCAGGCCGAGGCTTCCCTGCCCCAGACATTCGTGCCGGTCCTTATGACTGCAGAAGGGATTTTTCGAATCATTCAGGTGCAGTGCCTTCAGCCGGTCCAGTCCCACCACCCGGTCAAATTCAGAAAGCACCCCATCCAGATCATTGACGATATCATATCCGCCGTCATAAATATGGCAGGTATCCAGACATACGCCCAGATCCTCTCTGCCCACAGCATCCAGGATCATTCTCAATTCCTCAAAACGGCCGCCGATCTCGCTGCCCTTTCCAGCCATGGCTTCCAGCAGCACCGTGACAGGATAATCCGGCGCCATGGCTTTCTGCAGCGCCCCGGCTATGTACGCCACACCGGCCTCCAGTCCCTGGCCCACATGGCTGCCGGGATGGAAGTTATAGAAATTCCCCGGCAAAGCCGCCATTCTCCGCAGGTCATCTGCCAGCACATCGGCAGCAAAGGCTCTGGCCTCCGGGTCGGCGGTGCACAGATTCATAGTATAGGCCCCATGGGCCACCAGCGGGCCAAACCTATGCTCCTTCAGCAGCTGCACCGCTTTGGCGCAGTCTTCCGGATCTTCCGGCTTTGCCTTGCTTCCCCGGGGATTTCGGGTGAAAAAGGCGAAGGTATTTGCTCCGATGGACAGGGCAGTTTTTACCATGGCCGCGTTTCCCTTGGTCGCGGACAGATGGCATCCGACAGTCAACATAGCATCCACTCCTTTGGAAGCATGATACCATATTTCGAACAAAAAATCAAATTCACTATTTTCCAAAGAAACAATCTGTGGTATAATGGAAAAAACCATCTGTTTCCCGGAGGGATCACCATGCCGAAATCCGACAATCAGAAGCTGAAGATCTTCTATATTCTTGATTATCTAAAAGAAAACTCCCACCAGGATCACCCGGTGAGAGCGGCAGAGCTGCTGAGCATGCTGGAGCGGCAGCACAATATCGTCTGCGACCGCAAGACGGTGTATTCCGACATTGCAGCGCTGCAGGATTACGGAGTGGACATCGTATCCATCCCCGGCAAAAACGGTGGCTATTACATCGCCTCCCGGAATTTTGAACTGCCGGAGCTGAAGCTGCTGATCGATGCCGTCCAGTCCAGCCGTTTCCTCACCGAGAAAAAATCCCGGGAGCTCATCGAAAAGCTCTGCCGGGAGTGCAGCATGTATGATGCGCAGCTGATGCGCCGGGATGTGGTGGTTTCCGGCCGGGTCAAAAGTATGAATGAAACCATTTACTATAATGTGGATGCCATTCAGGAGGCCATCGGCCAGAACCGGCAGATCACATTCCGCTACTTTGACTGGGGCATTGATGGCAAACGCCACTACCGGGAGAAAAATTATCAGGTAAGTCCCTACGGACTTTGCCAGGACAACGAAAACTGCTATCTGCAGGCCCTGTCCCCCCGTTACGGTGTCACCAGCTACCGGGTAGACCGGATGAGCGACATCCGGCTGACCCCTGATGCCAGAGTTCCCTGTCCGGAGCTGACCGGCAGGAACCTGACCGCCCATGCCAACAGCCTGTTCCAGATGTTTGCAGGCGATGCCACCACCGTGAAAATGCGGTTCCACCGGAGCCTTACCAATGTGGTGATGGATCGTTTCGGACGGGACACCATGCTGATCCCCGATGGGGAGGATCATTTTGTATTCACCGTGAATGTAGCTGTTTCCCCCATGTTCCTCAGCTGGGTCATCGGCTTCGGCGCCAAAGCAAAGATCCTGCATCCCCAAAGCGTTATCGAGGAATGTCGGAAGCTCTGCCGGGAAGCCATGGAGCAATACTAGACGATGCGGAACGAAGATACCACCTGATCCCAGTTGACCTGAGATTTCTCCGTCCCCTCCGTATCCCGCAGGATGGACATGCAGTAATGGTAATTCCCGTCATCCAGGATCACCCCCCGGCCGATCCGGTCACCGGACTCCCCCACTGCAGCCCAGACAAATTCATAGCGGCTGATGCCGTCCAAAAAGGTTTCCATCACCGTCAGGTCATCCCGGGTCAGACCGGTAACGGTTTTGAAGGTTTCCTCCATGTCTCCTCCGGCCAGTGTCTGCAGTACGATCTCATAGTCATTGCAGACATAGACCCGCCCGCTGTCGTTTTCCACCACCGGCAGGGCTGTCTCTCCCGGCAGTTCCACCGAGATACTGCCCGGCTGCGCCATCACCGGTATCAGCAGTTCATCCGAAATGGTTTCGCCGGTCTGCTCCGTTCCGCAGCCGGACAGCAGAAGGCACAGCAGTATACATACAATTCTCACACCAATTCCCTCCCGAAAGGATAGTTATGAAGGTTATTCTGATCTACCTCCTTATTATCAATGCAGCCGGATTTCTGGTTATGACCATTGACAAGCTGTACGCAAAGAAAAACATGTGGCGCATCCCTGAACGCACACTGCTGGGTGTAGCTGCCATCGGCGGCAGCATCGGCGTCTGGCTGGGCATGTATACCGTCCGGCACAAGACAAAGCATCTGAAATTCGTCATCGGCGTGCCTGCCATTCTGGCAGTTCAGATCGGTCTGGTCCTCTATTTTCTTCTGAGATAACAAATCCCCGGAAGCCGCTGCTTCCGGGGTTCCGTTTTATAACGCCTCAATAATGGCTTCTGCGGTCATGATGCCGTCGATGGCAGCAGACATGATACCGCCGGCATAACCAGCGCCTTCACCGGTGGGATAAAGGCCCCGGATCCTGGACTGGCGGCTTTCATCCCGGAGGATTCGGACAGGAGAAGAACTCCGGGTCTCCGGCGCCGTCAGCACCGCGTCAGCACTGGCATATCCCTTCAGACTGCCGTCCAGTTTGGGAAGGGCTTCTGCCAGACTCCGGCTGATCTTCTCCGGCAGCACGTCATGCAGGTCGCACCAGTGGACGCCGGGACGGTAGGTGGGGCGTACTGCGCCGGGGCCGGTGCTGGGGACGCTATTCAGGAAATCCCCCACAGTCTGGGCAGGAGCCCGGTAGCTGCCGCTTGCATTATAGGCAGCTTCCTCGATTCTTCGCTGCCAGTGCATGCCACCCAAGACACCTTCATAGGGGAACTCCTCCGGATTCAGCGTCACCAGCAGGGCGGCATTTGCGTTTTCCCCATCCCGGTCGGCATAGCTCATACCGTTGGTAACCACTCTTCCTGCCTCGGATGCTGCTGCCACCACATAGCCGCCGGGGCACATGCAGAAGGTGTACACGCTGCCGTCATCCAGATGCTGCACCAGCTTGTAATCTGCCGACGGCAGGGCCGGGTTATCCATGCCATACTGGGCTTCATCGATCATGCTCTGCTTATGCTCGATCCGGACGCCCATGGCAAAGGCCTTGGGCTCCATGGGGATCCCCATGGTATCCAGCATTTCGAAGGTATCTCTTGCGCTGTGGCCGATGGCCAGCACTGCAGTATCGCAGGGAATCTCCTCTCCGTCAGCAGTTTTTACACCTGTAAGCCTGTCGCCATCCATCATAAGGCCGGTGACATGGGTATTGAAGCGAACTTCGCCCCCCAGCTTGATCACTCTCGCCCGGAGATTCTGCACCACAGTCAGCAGCACATCGGTGCCCACATGGGGCTTGGCGTCATAGAGAATGTTATCCCGGGCGCCAAACTTTACGAACTGGCTCAGGATCCAGCCGATCCGGGGATTGTTGACGCCGGTGTTTAGCTTGCCGTCAGAGAAGGTACCGGCACCGCCCTCGCCAAACTGGACATTGCTCTTCACATCCAGTTCTCCGGTGGCAAAGAAATGCTCCACCCTGGCATTCCGGGAAGCGGCATCCTCACCCCGCTCCAGAACGATGGGCCGCAGACCTGCATTTGCCAGAATCAGAGCCGCAAACATACCTGCCGGGCCAAAGCCGATGACCACAGGCCGTTTTGCCATAGTCTTGTCGGTTTTGGGCGGTTTATAGAAGGATGTGGGAGCCAGCTGGGCCCGCTTGCAGCCGCTGAGCTTCAGGATCCGCTTTTCATTTCCGTCCACTGCCACATCAATGGTATAGATGATTTTCACATCCGGTTTCTTCCGGGCATCCACGCTGCGGCGAACGATCTTCACCTGCCGGATCCTGGATGCGGAAATACCCAGCAGCTGAGATGCCTCATAGCCCAGCTGATGGGGATTATGTTCCGGGGGCATTACAATATCCCGAATTCTGATCATTTTATCCCTCCTGCACAGAGTCCTGCCAGACGGCCGGAACTCCATGCCCACTGTAAATTATAGCCGCCGCAGTCGCCGTCGATATCCAGCACTTCACCGCAGGCATATAGGCCGGGAACGATCCGGCTTTCCATGGTCCTGTCATCAAATTCTTTTGTGAAAATACCGCCGGCAGTTACCTGAGCGCTGTCCATGCCCATAGGCTCTGTCAGACCGATTTCGAAGTTTTTCACCGCCCGGACTGCCTGCTGTATATCGTAATCTGTCAGTTCTGCCACCTTCCGGTTCTGGGAAATGCCGGCAGACTGGCTCAGCACCCGGCCAAGCCGGTTGTGGAGAATTCCGGTCAGCAGCTCAGAAGCAGACAGCGGGGTTTTTCTTCTTCGCTGCAGTTCTGAAGCCAATGCCTCCGCAGAGATCTCCGGCAGGAAATCCAGACGGCAGACCCATTCTCCCTTTTCCTGACATACATCCCGGGAGATCTCAAATATCACCGGGCCGGATATGCCATATTCCGTAAACTGAAGTTCTCCGGCGCTTTCACTGTGCAGCTGTCCATTGTGATATATGGCAGCATGGCAGTTGCAGCGGACGCCTTTCAACCCCTGCACACCACTCCAGCCGGATTTCAGCTGCACCAAAGTGGGCCGAAGCTTGGTGCATTTGTGGCCCATGCCCCGCAGAAATTTATAGCCGGACATGGTGCCGCCCAGCTTGGTTCCCGCAAGTCCACCGCAGGCAACGATGAGCTTTTCACATTCCACCGTTTCCTCTTTGGACTCGATGCGGAAACCCGAAGCGGTTTTCTTCACCTTTTCCGCCTCATAGCCCAGCTTTACTGTAATATTCTCCCGTTCCAGGGCAAACCGCAGCACATCCACCACAGAATTTGCCTGGTCGGAATAGGGATAGACCCGGCCGGAATCCTCCGCCACGGTAAAAAGGCCCAGAGAAGAGAACCAATCCAGTGTTTTTTCCGGTCCGAACGCGGAAATGGCGTATTCTGCAAAGGCGGCTTCATCGCCATGGTAACCGCCCTTGGCAGCATGCAGATTTGTCAAATTGCAGCGTCCGTTGCCGGTGGCGCCCAGCTTGCGCCCGACCCTGGCCTGTCGCTCCATAAGAACGACCTGCACCTCCGGGTTTTCTGCCGCCGCAATGGCAGCTGCCATACCGGAGGCTCCGCCGCCGATGATTCCAATAACCATATCGTTTCCTTTCTGCGCAATGCGCATACTCAACCATTATATTTGCCATTATACCGTAACGGAGAGGAATTCTCAAGAAAAACTTCTTTTCAGAAGTCAGAAGATATGCTATAATGATGGTATCATCAAAACAAGGAGATTTTATCGATGTCTGGGTATGTTTATCTTGCCCTGATTCTGATTGCCGGATCGGTTGTGCTTGGATACCGTGCTTTCGCCGTTCAGAAGGCCGTGGACGAAAAAATCTCTGAATCCGAGAAAGAGTAATCATGGATCGCAGCAATATTGAAAAAATCGCCCATACTGTTGAAGACCGAATGCTTCTGGCAAAATTATGGGACAAAATCAATGCCGGAATGCAAAAAAACATTCCGGCAAATACTTGCTTTCTCTCTCCCCGGGAACTGGAAATGGCAAGATTTCTTTTTGGAGAACCGGAAGGATTGTATGCTTTCGGCGGTTATGGGGATGCAGAACGGAAAATGCTGATCTATCTTCCTGAATATCTGGAGGAATCTTCGTTGTATGATGAAGATTCTCCCTGTGTTTGCCTGCGCACCACCTTCTATCAGGGAGATTCCCCCAATCACCGGGATTTTCTGGGTGCATTGATGGGAGCCGGCATCGGCCGGGAAACAGTGGGCGATATCTGCGTGGGCAAGGAGCATTGTGATTTCTTCGTAACACAGGAAATTGCACCCTATGTTCTCCAGAATTTTACTTCTGCCGGACGGACGAAGCTGCACATTGAGCAAATTTCTTTGATGGAAGCAGATATTCCGGAACCGGAAGTGAAGGAAATCAGAGACACCATGGCGTCCCTTCGCCTGGACAGTGTGATTTCTTCCGGATTTCGGATCGGCAGAAGTATGGCTGCACAGCATGTCACCTCCGGCAAAGCTGCCATCGATGGGCTGCCCTGCGAAAAGCCGGACAAACCGGTTGCAGAAGGCTGTAAAATCTCCGTCCGGGGACTGGGCAAGATCAAATTGGCACAGGTCAACGGACGAACCAAAAAAGACAGAATTTCAGTGGTGATCCACCGCTATGTATAATGAGGTAATTTAGAATGGATATGAACGCAGTTATCGCCAGAATCAATGAACTGGCCGCAAAAAACAAGGCCGAGGGCCTGACCGAGGAAGAACTTGTCGAGCGTGACAAGCTGAGACGGATTTACATCGATTCCGTCAAGGGCAATCTCATCGGTCAGCTGGAAAATACCTATATCGTCCGGCCCGACGGAACCAAGGAAAAGGTAAAGCATAAGTAAGATTCAGCGCACCGCAAGGTGCGCTGATTTTCTTCTTCCCATTGTGCTGAATATCTGCTATAATAGATAAAATTTGACTTTTGGAGGTAGAATCATGTCTTTTCTGCCCATTACAAAACAGGAGATGCTGGACCGGGGCTGGCAGCAGTGCGACTTTGTCTATGTCATCGGTGATGCTTATGTAGACCACCATTCCTTTGGTCACGCCATCATCAGCCGGGTGCTGGAAAGCCGCGGCTACTCTGTGGGCATCATCTCCCAGCCGGACTGGAAAAATCCCAAATCCATCGACGTCTTTGGCCGCCCCCGGCTGGGTTTTCTGGTGTCCGGCGGCAATATGGACTCCATGGTGAATCACTACTCCGTCACCAAGCATAAAAGAAAAACCGATGCCTTTACCCCCGGCGGTGTCATGGGCAAACGACCGGACTATGCAACCATCGTCTACTGCAATCTGATCCGCCAGACCTACAAGGATGTACCCATCCTCATCGGCGGTATTGAAGCAAGCCTTCGCCGTCTGGGTCACTACGATTACTGGTCCGAGAGCATGAAGCGCTCTATTCTGCTGGACTCTCAGGCAGATATCCTGATGTACGGTATGGGCGAAAAGAGCATTGTGGAACTGGCGGACGCACTGAATTCCGGTATGGATGCCCGGGATATCACCTATGTGGACGGCACCGTATTCCGGGCCACGGAGCTGGATGAAAGCCTGCCCACCATCGTTCTGCCCTCTTTCGAGGAAGTCAAGGCAAATAAGCGTAAATACGCCGAATCCTTCAAGATCCAGTACGGCAACTGCGATCCCTTCACCGCCAAGCGGCTGGCAGAGCCCTACGGTAAGGAATATGTGGTGCAGAATCCGCCCCAGAAGCCCCTGACCACCGAAGAAATGGATGCAGTCTACGAGCTGCCCTATGAGCGCACCTGGCACCCCAGCTATGCAAAAGCAGGTGGTGTTCCTGCCATCGAGGAAGTAAAGTTCAGTCTGGTCTCCAACCGGGGCTGCTTCGGTGCCTGCTCCTTCTGTGCCCTGACCTTCCATCAGGGACGGATCATTCAGACAAGATCCCATGAATCCATCCTGCGGGAAGCGGAGATCATGGTAAAGGACAAGGATTTCAAGGGCTATATTCACGATGTGGGCGGCCCCACTGCCAATTTCCGCCACCCCGCCTGCGAAAAGCAGCTGACCAAGGGTGCCTGCGGTGGGCGGCAGTGCCTGTATCCCACCCCCTGCAAAAACATGAAGGCTGACCACTCGGACTATGTTTCCCTGCTGCGGAAGCTCCGGAAAATCCCCGGTGTGAAGAAGGTCTTCGTCCGCAGCGGCATCCGGTTTGACTACCTGCTGGCAGACAAAAAGGACACCTTCTTTAAAGAACTGGTGCAGTTCCACATTTCCGGCCAGCTGAAGGTGGCCCCGGAGCATGTGTCCGATGCTGTGCTTGCACGGATGGGAAAGCCGAAAAATGAAGTCTACAACCGGTTTGTGGATAAATACTTCGCCCTGAATAAGCAGTACGGGATGAATCAGTACCTTGTTCCCTACCTGATGTCCAGCCATCCCGGCTCCACCCTGAAGGAGGCCATTGAGCTTGCCGAGTACATCCGGGAAATGGGCTACAACCCGGAACAGGTGCAGGACTTCTACCCCACCCCCTCTACCCTGTCCACCGTCATGTATTACACCGGGCTGGATCCCCGGACCATGGATAAAGTATATGTTCCCACGGACCCCCATGAAAAAGCCATGCAGCGGGCATTGATCCAATACCGGAACCCCAAGAACTATTATCTTGTCCGGGAAGCCCTGATCGCTGCCCACCGGGAGGATCTCATCGGTTCCGGCCCCAAGTGCCTGATCCGGGCAGTCCCGCCCAAAGCCGGTGGTTATACTGCGCCCCCACCCAAGGCACCGGCCAAGGGTAAACCTACACCCAAGGCAGCTGCAAAACCGGCGGCAAAGAAGCCAGCCCCCAAGGCACCACCCAAAAAGCTCAGTGCAAAATCTGCTGGGAAACCGGGTAGCAAGCTGAAATAATCCTTCGCAACACAAAGTTGCGCCATAGTTGGTGGTGCAACTGGCCTGTTTTTGATACCATAAAGGCATCAAAAACAGAAAGGAGACCAATACCATGGTTCAAATCGTCCCCATTGCAACGATCGTTGTTCTCATCAATCTGCTGATCTGGGGTGGAATCATTTACTGTTTCATCCTGCTGATGAAAGCGCTGCGGAAGTATCTGAAATCAGAACCCATCCGGAAGGAAAATGCCGCCGTCCGCCGCTCTCTGGGAGAAACTCTGAAGGCTCACCGCATCCGTTGCAAAATGACTCAGGAATTCGTGGCAGAGCATTTGGGAGTCAGCCGTCAGGCCGTCAGCAAATGGGAGAACGGCACTTCCGATCCATCCACATCCAACCTTCTGGCGCTGGCAAAGCTCTATGGCATCAGTGCCGAAGAACTGCTGAAAGAGGTACAAGTATGAATACACTGGAAGCCATGGCCGCCCGGTACAGCTATCGGGGCACCTATCAGAATACTCCTGTTCCCCGGGAGCATCTTATGAAGATTATGGAAGCAGGCTGTGCTGCACCCTCCGGCTGTAATCTGCAGACCACTTCCTTCATTGCCGTGGATGATCCGGAAACCCTCGCCCGACTTCACGCCCTGCTGCGCAAGCCTGTGGGGATCACTGCCCCCGCCATGATCTGCGTTCTGAGTCAAAAACTTCCCTCCTACCATGGCCGGTACTACCATGTACAGGATTACGGTGCCGCCATTGAAAACATCCTGCTGGCCATCACCGATCTCGGCTATGCCAGCTGCTGGGTAGAGGGCTATGTTACCGATGAGCACGCAATCGGACGAAAAATGGCCGATATTCTGCATGTTCCCGAGGAATACGATCTGGTGGCCTATCTGCCGGTGGGAATTCCCGCAGAGGAGGGCCCCCGGGTGAAAAAGAAACCTCTGACTGACCGTGCCTGGTTCAACGCTTTCAGGAAAACACAATAACAAAAAACGCCTGATGGAAAACCATCAGGCGTTTCTTTATCTGCGCTTGTAAAGCAGCATTTCGTAGGCAATTCCGTCTTCCTCACCGGATTGGAGCATCTCAGCCAGATACCAGTTTTCATCCTCATCCAAATTCGGGAAGAAGGTATCGCTGCCGGGGTTACAGCGGACTTTCGTGATGTAGGCAGCCTCGCAGTACGGCAGCATTTGCTTGTAGATACTGCCGCCACCGATGGCGAAGCACTTTTCGGCGGTTTTTGCCAGCTCCACTGCTTCCTCCGGACTGTGGCAGACCGTAAAGCCGGGAATGTCTTCATCGCCTCTGGTCAGGGCAATGTTCACCCGTCCGGGCAGAGGCTTCTGTCCCGGAAAATCGGCAATGGTTCGCCGGCCCACGATGACCATAGCTCCCCGGGTAGTCTCCCGGAAGAACTTCCGGTCCGCAGACAGGGCAACAGGCTGAGTGCCGTCCCGGCCAATGCCCCAGTCTTCATATACTGCAACAATTACATTCATGCTGTACCTCAAATAGCCATCGGGATCTTGAAATCAAAGGGATGGAACTGGTAGTTTTCCATCTTGAAGGAATTCTTGGTGAAATCGTAGAAATTGTCGATGGACTTGTCCATGATGAACTTGGGGGCATCAAAACCCTCCAGTTCCAGCATGGCTTTCACGGCGGGGATATGCCGGTCATAGATATGGCAGTCGGCAATGACATGGACGAATTCGCCCACCTCCAGACCGGAGATCTGGGCCATCATGTGGGTCAGCACTGCATACTGCACCACATTCCAGTTGTTGGCAGTCAGCATATCCTGAGAACGCTGGTTCAGGATGGCGTTCAGCTTGTTGCCGGTGACATTGAAGGTCATGGAGTAGGCGCAGGGATAGAGATTCATCTCATGGAGATCTTCAAAATTATAGATATTGGTCAGGATCCGGCGGGAGGCGGGATTGTGCTTCAGGTCGTAAATGACCCGGTCCACCTGGTCAAACATACCTTCCTTATACTGGTGCTTGATGCCCAGCTGATAGCCGTAGGCCTTGCCGATGGTACCGTCCGCACCTGCCCATTCGTCCCAGACATGGCTGCCCAGCTCTGAAATCTTATTGGACTTCTTCTGCCAGATCCAAAGCAGCTCGTCAACAGCGCTCTTCCAATAGGTCCGGCGCAGGGTCATAATGGGGAATTCCTCTGCAAGATCATAACGGTTCACCACGCCGAAGGTCTTCAGCGTATGTGCAGGCGTACCATCCTCCCAACGGGGACGGACATTCAGCCCCTCATCGGAATAGCCCTCCTCCAGAATTTTTCGGCATGTGGCTTTGTACAGTTCATCAGCTCTGCTCATAGTTCGTTCTCCTTCGCACATTTTTCGCTATCATATCACACGAATCCATAATCCGCAACAAAAAGTTGCCGTAAAATGGGGCACACCCCCGTGGATATCCACGGGGGTGGCTGTGTTATAAGAAGTCCTGTTGTTCAGGAATTAGTAGCTGATGTGACCGGTAACCATGATGTAGCCGCCATTCACAGCGGAGTTGGCATTGCCGGTGACCTTGCCCCACAGGTTGCCGTCGCCGTCGAAGCTCAGTTCGCACAGCTTAACGCTGGAGCTGATCGTACCCAGAACATTGCTGTCCTCGGTCTCATCATCCGTAATGACCTTGGACTCACGGACATTCATCTCACCGCTGAAGGTGCCGTCCAGAGTGTAGTTGACCTTGCTCATATCGATCCAGCCTTCCACACCGTTGGCAGTCAGCTTGCCCCAAACAGTACGGGCTTCGATCTTGATATCGCCGACGTAGACGGTAACACCGGACTGCAGCTTGAAGACGACCTTGCTGCCGTTGACCACATTGACTGCGTCAACTGCGGTCATGGTAGTGCCCTGAGTCTTATTGGTACCGAAGGAATCGGTGCTGGATCTGTAGACGGGGATCACTTCGCTCTCGGTGCTGCTGATGCGGCCCATGGGGATCCAGCCGTTGGCGGAATCGACCCAGCCGTAAACAGTTTCACCGTTCACAGTCAGCTTGGTGATGGTCAGAGGTGTGTTGATGTTCAGGTTAGCCTTCACAGCGCTGGTGGTATCGGGGTTAGCGAAGACGGGCTGCTCATCGGTGTTGACAAAGCCAACAACAGAGTAGTTCACGTATGCCATGTTGACCCAGCCTGCGGTTGCATACTGATCGATACGGCCCCACAGCTCTGCACCATTGTTCTTCAGAGCCAGGATCTTGATGACCTCGTCCTGCTTGACGGTGCCGACCTTGTGGCTGTCAGCATCAGCATCATTGCGGACATTCAGAGGATTGGCAATAACCTTGCCGGAGATGGTGTACAGAACTTCGTTGTCGCGGTTAATGGTCTCTTCGGGGACCTCGGGAGTAGTAGCCTCGGTGGAGGGCTCGGTTGCATCCAGGATGGTTCCGGGAGGCAGCTCACTGTCCAGCAGGACGTAGTCCATGCAGATCCAGCCCTGAGCCACGCGGCCCCACAGCTGGCCATTGTAATCCTTGGTCTCAAAGACTTCCACGCGGGTACCCACGTTGATCTTGTTCACCAGAGCATTGCCGGTACCGGGGGCGGACCGGACATTGACAGCGGCGAAGCAGCGGGCAATGGTACCCATAACGCCCTTACCGGTGGTGCTGGTGGATTCCACGCTGATGTAGCTCATGCAGATCCAGCCGGAACCATTGGAGTAGTTGATGCGGCCCCAGATCATGCCGTCGGCAGTAGCCTGCTCGTAAACGGTAACTCTGGTACCCTTGCTCAGTGCGCCGATCTTGCCGTAGCCCAGACCTGCGCCGGAACGGACGTTCAGATCGATATTGCTGTTGACAACGCCGGTGGCGGAGATGGTGTTGCTGTTAGTGCCGCCGATCAGGCCGCCCTCAGTGGTGCCTGCGGAGCCGGAGGCCATTTCCACATAGTACATGCAGACCCAGCCCTCGTTTGCGCCGTTGTTCCAGGTGATTCTTGCCCAGGGAGCGTTATCCTTGGTAACCTTTTCGTAAACCTGAACAGCAGTGCCGTTGTTCAGCTTGGTGATCTGTGCGTTGTAAACACCGGCTGCCTCACGGATATTGACGGACAGGCAGTTGGCGATGACGGCGTTGGCGCCGTTTGCGTTGGAGGTGCCGGCAGAGGAACCGCCGGTGGTGCCATTGACAGAGGTAACAGTCTTCAGATCAACATAAGCCAGGTTGATCCAGCCGGAAGTACCCATGTGGGAGATACGGCCCCAGATACGGGAACCGGTGGTGGTCTCTTCGGTGTTCTTCTCCAGAATGGTGACAACGTCGCCCTTCTTCAGAGTGCCGACCTTGGCTGCATTGCTGTTGTAGTTCTGCAGAACATCCAGAGTTGCGGCAGTAACGGTAGCCTGGGTGGTAGTGGTGGAAGTCGTGTTGCCAGAACCGGTTTCAGGCTGTGCAACCTGCGTCAGGTTGACATAAGACAGGCAGACCCAGCGATCCTCGCCGATGCGGCCCCACTTCATGTTGCGGGAAGTAGTGACTTCATAGACATTGATCTTGCTGCCGTTGGGCAGGGAACCCACCTTGGCTGCATAGATGTCAGCGCTCTTACGAACATTCAGGTTGATGTTGCTGGTAACAACACCGGTATACAGGACATTGCTGTTGTCGCTGCCAGTGCTGCCGGCAGGAGCGCTGTCCAGCTGCACATAGTGCATGTAGACCCAGCCCTGGGTGTAGCCATCAGAGGGAGTGCCCCACTTGACCAGACCCCACTGTGCAGTGCCGACCATGGTGGTCTCCAGAACGGTGACCTTGGTTCCGCGCTTCAGGGAAGTGATTCTGTTGGTAGTGGTGATACCTGCGGTGCTGCGGATGTTGACTTCATCAGCGTTGGTGATCTTACCGGTCTGACCGGCAGCCTCACCGGACTCGCCCAGAGTCTCTTCCACATCGGTGTAAGCCAGGTTGATCCAGCCGGAGACAACGTTGCCGCCTTCTTCCGTCACATTGATGACCTTGCCCCACTTCTTGTTGCCGGTATTGGTGGCTTCCACCTTGATCTCATAGATCTTGACGGAAGTGCCGGCCTTCAGCTTACCAACGATCTCGCTGTCACCGGTTGCACCGGCACGGATGTTCAGAGTGCTTGCAGTGACTGTTGCAGATGCGATGGGCTTGGCATTCTCCGCATTGGCATCGCTGAGCTTGCCCAGGCAGACCCAGCCGGTAATAGCCTTGCCGCTGGTGTTGGTGCCGGTGCCGTAGATCCACTTTTCGCCGCTGACCATGGATTCTGCGCTGACCTTGAAGTTGGTATCATTCTTCAGGGTGCCGATGATATCATCCAGCTGGCCGTCATAGACATTCAGGTTCGTCAGAGTCTTGGTGTTGATGGTGTAGGAAGCAGCAATGTTCTTGTTGTCCTCACCCTGCTTGGCAACGATCAGCTTGCCGTTGGTGTCCTTGTCCAGCTTGGTGATGGCAGCAGCATCGAACTTGCTGTCCTTCTCATTGTAAACGTACCAACCCAGGAAGGTATCGGTACCCTGAACCTTCAGGTTGTAGCCGCTGGCGATCACATAGCCGACCACATCGTCAGCCTTCAGGTCACCGTTGGTATCCAGTCGGGCATAGCCCAGATTGTTGCCGCCGTTCTGGCCATAGAAGCCATACAGGTACATGGCAGCTTCAGACAGGCAGATATCCAGAGTGGTCTTCAGTTCCTCAACACTGGAATAACTATGTGCGCGGGAATCCACAAAAACCTCAACGATGGCATTGCCGGTTTTTCCGGCCCGGGCTGCTGCCAGCAGACCATTATCGCTGCCGTTTCTGTAGATATGGACTGCCAGAGCATCATGCTGGCCCTTGGTCAGATCCATATTGTTGGTCTTGACGTAGGCATTGATATCCTCGTCAATTTCCTTCAGAGCATCCTTCAGCAGATCCACTGCCTGCTCCTTGGTAATACCGTTGGCAAAGTTCTTTGCCTGCTCGGCAGTAATTTCGGTATTGTAACCGATGACAGTACCCTGGGGCTTCTCATAAAAAACCTCAGAACCCATCAGATTTGCCACTGCATCAGCGCTTGCTTCACGCTGAGAGAAGGCATTTGCGGTGATCGCAGCATTGGGAATCATGCCCAGCACCATGATCAGCGCTAACAGGAAACACAAAATTTGCTTCTTCATAACACACTTACTCCTTTTCTTCTTTGTAAGTAACCGTATTATAACAGAGTCGTTTACAAATTGCAACCCCTTTTTTCATTTTTATTACATTTTTGTTACACTTTTTTCTGACAAGTTTCATCTCTCCGGCTTATTTCCGCGGTTCCTGCTGAATCTATCGGTCTTAAGTAACCATTCGGATACATTTTTTGATATTATTTGTTTTCAATGGTTACAATCTCTGCCAGTTCTTTCCGAATTGACTTTCCCCCCTACCCCTGTTATACTGTGACAAAAGGAGGGATGCCTGTGTTACGCAGTTCTGTACTCATTGGCATGAGCGGCGGTGTGGACAGCAGTGTGGCCGCCCTGCTGCTGCAGCAGTCCGGTTACGACTGCATCGGCTGCACCATGCGGCTGTACTGTGTCCCCGGAAGTGCAGACAGCGTCCGGGATGCTGAGGCTGTGGCCGGGAAAATGAATATCCCCTTTCACGTCTTTGACTTTCAGAAGGAATTTCACGAACAGGTCATCGGCGATTTCATCCGGTGCTACGAAAGCGGCCAGACCCCCAATCCCTGCATCCGGTGCAACCGCCACCTGAAGTTCGGCGTCATGCTGGACAAGGCCCTGGAACTGGGCTGCACCCATATCGCCACCGGTCACTATGCTCAGATCCGGCAGAATCCGGACAGCGGACGGTATCTTTTATGGAAGGCCGCCGACCGGTCAAAGGATCAGACCTATTTTCTTTACAACCTGACCCAGCATCAGCTGCGCCATACCCTGTTCCCTCTGGGAAAACTGACCAAGGAGGAGGCCCGGATCCTGGCAGAGCAGAGCGGTTTCCTCAACGCCCGGAAGCGGGACAGTCAGGATATCTGTTTTGTGCCGGATGGCGACTATGTCCGGTTCATGGAGGATTACACAGGAAAAACCTATCCTCAGGGCACTTATCTGGATCTTAGCGGCAAGGCCGTGGGCACCCATCAGGGAGCCGTCTGCTATACTCTGGGCCAGAGAAAGGGTCTGGGGATCGCCCTTGGGGCTCCGGTTTATGTCTGTGCCAAAGATATGAAAAACAATACGGTTACTGTAGGCCCCAATGAAGCCCTGTTCCACAACGCATTGCGGGCCGGGGATATGAACTGGATCTCTGTTTCTGCCCTGACCCATCCGCTGCAGGTCACCGCCAAGATCCGCCACAGCCAGCATGAGCAGTCCGCCACCGTATATCCCGAAGAGAACGGACTTGTCCGGGTGGTTTTTGATGCAGCCCAGCGGGCCATCACACCGGGACAGGCCGTGGTCTTCTATGACGGCGATATGGTCGTGGGCGGCGGTACCATCCGGGAAGCCTTTACAATATAATACTATACAGCAAAGGAGACGCAGATAACTGCGTCTCCTTTTTTCTTATTTTGCATATTTTCCGGTATGCGGCTTCCTGCCCCGGTTCTTCCAATCCGGTCGGTAAACTGCCATCACCAGAATCAGGAACACTGCCAGACACCCCAGGCTGATCTTCCAACCTAGGGAGAACGCATCATTCCGGTAGCGGAAGGCTACTGTGTGGCTGCCCTCTTTCAGCTCCACGCCGATCATAACATCTCCCACCAGAGTGATCTCTGCCGGCTCAGCGTCCACGGTAATGCTCCAGTTTCCATTCTGGGGAATGGACGCATAGAGCAGGCCGTCACGGTTACAGTTGATAATGCCTTCCACATAGGTATTTTCAAAGGTCAGCAGTTCCATGGTGGCGGCGGACAGGATCTCATATCCCTGCCGGAACAGATCGTGATCCATCAGGGCCGCTGTGACGGTCATGGTGCTGTCCTCGCCCTTGTCGCAGGCGATGCGGATATCCAGGATATCTCCCGCCTCCATATCTCCCACGGCGATCATCTGGGGCAGACTGATGGTTTCCTTATACAGATTCTCGCCGTTGAGGATCACATGATAGTCATTCCGCTTGGGCAAGTCCAGGTGGATACAGCAGAAGCCGTCCCGGTCGGCAATATAGGAATAGGTGATGGTACTTCCCTTCTCCGCTTCCCCATAATCGCAGTAACCGCTGCTGCTGCTTTCAGTGATGGTAACACCGGTACCCACGATGCTGGTATTGTCTCCCTGCATCCGGTACCAGACATCTCCCTCCAGTCCGGTAGCTGCACGGAACAGTTCATTCTGGAAGCTGAAGCTGCCGTTGCTGGCAGAAAAGTCCACAGCCGCCAGTTCCGGTTCCGCCAGGAACCCAAGCGGCAAATAGGCATTGTTTTTCAGCAGATGCACCTCCTTAAAGTGGTGCAGATCCGTAAAATAAGTGCTGCTGCGGTCCCTGCCGTCCCGCTCGATCATATATTTCAGATCCAGGAACAGATTGGCCACAGGAGAACTTTCCTCGAAGCAGTAGCGGTTGTAGGTGTTTTTTGCGCCATAGCCCAGGGCTTTCATAAACTCCGTCACCTTGACGTTGGCAGAACTGGTGAAGGTGGATACACCGTTGTAATTGTTCAGGGCACCATCGTTCAGGGTCTGGGAGTGAGTCGTCTCTGCCCGGTAGAACAGGGTGTCTTCCTCCCGCTCGTGCATATAGCGGATCATGGAGGCGGCAGCCTCGGTACCTCTGGGATAGTTCTCCACATTGGTTCCCGGGAAGTAAATTCCGAAGGCGCACACCGTTGCCATGAGTTCTACGCCAATAAAGCCCAGCATCAGCGTTGTGGCGCTGGCACGGCGGAGGGCATCGGCACGCAGGGCCTGCCGGAACACCTCCGGTTCGGCATCCTCCGCTACCTTGCGGCGAATGGATCCGTAAATCATAACCACCACATAGAGCAGCAGGAACGAACCATTATATATAATGTATACAGGCAGTTCCATTTCCCGGCCGAGCAGCTCCACTTCCTGCATTTCCAGGAGCTCGTTGGAGCAGCACAGCACTGCCGCTGTCAGGATTCCGGCCACCAGGATCCGCCATGGCTCATACCGCCGGCGCACCAGCCAGCCCCGGTAGGCCATATACAGCATCACAAAACAGTACAGGAAGCTGAAGCGGTATGGGATCATATTGGTAAAATGGAACCCATGCCAGATGTAATCCAGCTGCCGGATAATGAAGCTGACATTGAAAAACAGCAGCAGGCACACCGCGCAGATCTTGTCCCGGCGCTTGACATCATCTGAAAGCAGGAACAGCACTGCCAGCAGGATCGTGCCCACACCGCAGTATACATTGGGCAGGCCTTCCTTGAAATTGGGCTTGATGGCGCCGCCCATGTTACCCACCACCTGACGCATGGCATCCAGCAGACCGGGGATATCATGGGAGGAGGCAATGTTCAGGCGGAAGCTGTCCGGGAATTTGTTGACACTGGACTGGGTTGTCTGCAGCGCCGCAAAGGCCGGCAGTTCCAGAATCGCTGTCATGCCGATGGCCAGAACCGAGAAGAAGGCGATGCGGCACAGGTCGAAAAAGAACCGCTTCCAGCCTCTCCATCTGCAGATCTGGTACACGAAGAACAGCAGGAACACGAAGATACAGACAAAAAAGCCGATATAATAGTTGGAGAAGATGGCCTGGAACAAGGTCAGAGTATAGAGAATAAACTTTTTGTCCCGCAGCAGGCTCACCGTTCCCAGCGCCACCAGAGGCAGCAGCGCAAAGCTGTCCAGCCACATGATATTCCACTGGAAACCCAGCGCCCAGGCGCACAGGCCATAAAAGCCGCCGAATATCGCAATGGACAGATCATCCTTCCGGAACAGCTTTTTCAGGAAGATGGCGAAGAACAGGCCTGCAAGGCCCAGCTTCACAGGCATCAGCAGGGAAAAGAATTCCAGCAGCCATTCTTCCGGCACCAAAACACTGAGCAGGTTCAGCGGAGATGCCAGATAATAGGCGATCAGACCCAGATAATCCATGCCCAGACCCACATTCCAGCTGTAAAGCAGGCTGTCACCGCTGCGCAGGGCACGGCGGAAGGCCACAAAGAAGGGATAGTACTGGTGGTACATATCCGAGTACAGCATGGAATGGTCACCAAAAGGCTCATAACCGCTGATAAGCATCACAAACAGCATCCAGCCGAAAGGGAGCAGAAACGCAGCTGCCAACGGTTTGATTTTGAATTTTCGTTTATGGGAAAGGTTCATGGCGATCCTCCTGAATCATTGCAAAGTATTTTTTATTTTACCACGTTTTGGAGATGGGGTAAAGTCCGGGGAAGAATTATTTTTTCCTGAAATATTAATTTTAAATAAGGTTAATTATATTGCGTCACATTTTTCTTTGTGATATAATATTGTTAATAATAAAATATGGAGGTAATCCCATGAAAAACAGTCTTGTTCAGATTGGTATCGGTTTTCTTCCCATTGTATTGGGCTTTCTTTATCCGATAATCTCATTTCTCCCTCTGTTTCTGGTGAACATTTTGTTTTTCGCGGTATGGGTCTGGCTTTGCTTCCGATTCACGGATCCCGCAGCCTCTCTCCTCCCTCAGCTGCTGCGGATACTGCTTCCCGGCGCTGTCATAATTGCGCTGGCTCTGTGGCAGGAGCTTGTTCCGAACAACAATCTCCCCGCCGTCATTATGCAAGCCAGTAATTTCTATTTCCTGTCCGGCATACAGCTGGCAGGACGGATCCTGACTCCCTTCCTGCGTACCATCACCGCATGGCCCTATTATATTGTGGATTATGCCGCCATGGCGATTGCAGCCATTCTGTCTGTAGTAGTAAAAAAGAAGGTCGCCTGAACCATATCCTATGTGACACAAAAAATCCCTGCCGTAAGGCAGGGATTTCTGTTTGCTCAGATATCATCTTCCAGATCATCGAATTCGCCGTCGGCATCATCGATCTCATTGCCCATGATCTCGCCAACACGGACGCGGCGCTTGATCTTCATCTCTTCCACCTGCTTGTGGAGCAGCTCCTTGACGAACACGGGATCCTTCACATTCTTCAGCTGCAGCACAGGCTGGGTCTTGTCGGAGGACATAACCGTAACCGTGCCCACACCGAACAGGCGCTGCCACAGGCTACGGCTGGTGTCGATATCCCGGACCCGGTACAGCAGGATCTCATCATCCTTGATATTCAGAAAACCCACACTGAGAAACAGCCGGTCCTCGGACAGGGCATAACGGGTAAAGCTCAGCGGCATACCGAAGTAACGCTTCCGGTCCTTCCACAGATATTCAATGGTAACAGCCATATTGACGCCTCCTTTGGGAGTATTTTCTATATTTTACCCTCCGCAGAAAGGAAAGTCAATAGACAGAAAATGAACACTGATTTCGGATGCGCAAAACTTTATCTTTGATAAACAGTCGTTTACAGAATCAGGCAAATCAGGCCTGTGGCGCCGTCGTTGACGATTTTTGTCAGTGTTCCCCGGAATTTTGCCCGGACATCCTCCGGCATCTGCACCAGCTTGGCGTTCAGCCCCTCCCGGATCAGATCATAGACCGACTTCCCAAAAATATTGCTCTCCCACAGGGTCTGGGGAGACTGACCTGACAAATGGGCGATCAGATCCCGGGACTGTTTTTCATCCCCCACCATGGGACTGATCTCCGTATCGATATCCACCCGCACCATGTGGATGGATGGTGCCCCTGCCTTCAGTTTGACCCCGAAGGAGCTTCCCTTACGGAGGATCTCCGGCGTTTCCAGCTTCATTTCCTCCGCTGTGGGCATCACCACTCCATACCCGGTTGCCTTTACGGAAGATAGCGCATCGGAAATTTTATCGTATTCCCGTTTCACCGCAGAAAGCTGCGTCAGCATCTGCATGAGTTCCCTTTCGTTCCGGATGGGGATCCCTGTCCGGCTGCTGAGGATCTCATAATACAGCGCCTCCGGGAAAGCTATGGTCACGGCCACTGTGCCATCCGACAGATCTGCCCCCCGGAAAGAAACGCTCTGCACCTGATCCAACTCCTCCAGTTCTGCCAGAATCCCTTCGGCCTGTCCCAGATTCCGGATCTGCTCTGCCTTTTCCAGCAGCATGCTGTACAGTTTTGCCTTGGCCGGATGATCGGCTTCCAGTGCATCCAGCCATCCGGGCAGATGAACCTGAAGCTGGGTCATCGGGAAGGTAAAAAGCAGCGCCCGCAGGATTTCCCCGATGCCCCGCGCATCCAGGGCCTGGCAGTCCGCTGCCATCGCTTCCACGCCAAATTCCCGGGCGATCTGCTGCTGAACCTGCCGGGCAGCTTCCCCGCCGGGATTCCGGGAATTGATGATGATCAGGTAAGGTTTCCCTGTGGCCTGCATATCCCGGATGGCCCGTTTTTCCGCCTCCTCGTAATCCTGACGGGAAATATCTGTAACCGTGCCATCAGTGGTGACCACCAGCCCTATGGAACAGTGGCCGTCCATCACCTTTTTTGTGCCCAGTTCCGCTGCCTGAGCCAGCGGAATCTCATGATCGTACCAGGGTGTTGTAACCATCCGGGGATTCCCGTCCTCTTCTGCCCCGGAGGCACCCGGAACCATATACCCCACGGAATCAATCATCCGCAGACGCAGCTTTGTCCGGCCGTCCGGAGATACCTCCACGGCTTCCTCCGGCACGAATTTGGGCTCCGAGGTCATAATGGTTTTTCCGCTGCCGCACTGAGGCAGCTCATCCCGTGCCCGTTCCCGGCGGTGGGGATCCTCGATGCCGGGGATCACCAATTCCTCCATGATCCGTTTGATGAGTGTGGATTTTCCGGTGCGTACCGGCCCCACCACGCCAATATACACATTGCCACCGGTTCTGGCAGCAATATCCTGATAAATGGTATCCATAGCCTCTCCTTCCCGGCAGGAAGGCCTCCTGCCATGGTTTTACCACAGGGTATGTCCCGGCCTCCGGGTTTAGAACCGGCCGGAACGCTTGCATCGGGGCCTTATTCCAATGCGTGAACTTCTGTGTCCCTACTTCCCTCTGGACTTTCCGGCAGTTTGGTGGTACTATTCCATATAAAAAGGAGGTGTCCCATGAACCAATCCAATTCCATTACAGAAGGCGTTATCTGGAAACAGCTGCTGCTGTTTTTCTTTCCCATTCTCATGGGATCCTTTTTTCAGCAGATGTACAACACGGTGGATACCATCATCGTGGGCCGGTTTATCGGCACCCAGGCTCTGGCTGCCGTAGGTTCCTCCGCTTCCCTCATAACACTGGTAAACGGTTTTTTCATTGGCCTCAGCTCCGGTGCAACCGTGATCCTGTCCCAGCACTACGGCGCCGGAAACAGTCAGGGCACCTCAGCCGCTCTGCATACCGGACTGCTGCTCTCCGTGATCCTCGGCGTACTGACCATGTCCATCGGTCTGGCTCTCGGACCCGATATTCTGGTCTGGATAAGAACCCCGGAAAACTGCATGGCACAGGCCCGTACCTATTTAACCGTTTATTTCACAGGCGCCGTTGCTTCCATGATATATAATATGGGCACCGGCATTCTGCGGGCCATGGGCGATTCCCGCAGGCCCATGCACTATCTTATGGTCTGCTGCTGCCTGAATATCCTGCTGGACATTCTGCTGGTGGCGATTTGGGACATGGGTGTGGCAGGTGCGGCCATGGCTACTGTCCTCTCTCAGACCATCAGTGCAGTGCTGGTCGTCGCCGCTCTGATGCGCCTTCCCGGGGAACACAGACTTCAGTGGCAAAAGCTACGCCTCCATTTCGGTATCCTGAAGCAGATCCTGGTCATTGGTATTCCGGCGGGTCTTCAGTTCATGACCTATGATTTTTCCAATCTCATCAGCCAGTCCAGTATCAATTCCTTCGGCGATATCACTGCTGCCGCCTGGATCGCCTATATCAAAACCGACTACATCATCTGGATGGTCATCACCGCCTTTGGCGTTGCCATCACTACCTTTGTGGGCCAGAACTACGGCGCAGGGAAGATCCAGCGGGTGAAACAAAGCATCGGCATCTGTCTGGGAATCAGCACCGGCATCGTCCTTGCTCTCAGCGGCCTGGAAGTGGTCTTCCGCACACTGCTTCTGGGCATCTACACATCGGATCCCCAGGTGATCAAAACCGGCGCATACATCATTCTCCGGACGGTTCCCTTCTGCTTCTTCTTTATTCCGGTGGAAGTACTGGGCGGCGCCATGCGGGGCTGCGGCTATTCCGTGGTCCCCACCATCATAACAACACTGTTTGCCTGTGTGTTCCGCGTGCTGTGGGTAACATTCGTGGTGGAGCGCTGGCACAGCCTGCTCCTGCTGGTGATGTGCTACCCCATCAGCTGGCTGCTGTGCGCCATCGTCTTCGGCATCGTGTATCTGCGGGGAAACTGGCTGAAAGCCCCACCCGCCCTGAAATCCGCATAGCAAGCCACAAGATGCTGTGTTTTTTCTGAAAAAATATCAAAGATTTTGTAAAAATAATGTTTGACAAATTGGGAAATAGCCTATATAATATCTAGGCACGACTGTGAGAAAGGGGAAAAGTATGCTGTTAGGACTTTCCAAAATCATTGACTGTCCCGGTGCATCCGTATCCTTTTCGACCAGTGTTGATCTGAGTGATCTTTGCTACGGTGTAACGTATCCGGTGACTGAGCCTGTACTGGCAGAGGGAACCGTGCGCAACACTGCAGGTGTTCTGGTGATGACCGGTAATATCAACACCACCATCCACGGAACCTGCGACCGCTGTGCCGCCGACTTCGACCGGGATATCCACTTCCCCATTGATGTGGTGCTGGTCACAGAAATGGCCAACGAAGAGAACGAAGACGAGTGGGTATTCCCTCTGGAGGGAGACAGCGCCGATCTGGATGATATTGTACGGACAGTATTTGTCCTGAATCTGGATTCCAAGCTGCTGTGCAAGGAGGACTGCAAGGGTATCTGCCACCGCTGCGGTACCAACCTGAATGACGGTCCCTGCAATTGCCAGAAGGAGCTCGATCCCCGATTTGCTGCTTTGAAGCAGCTTCTTGAGAAGTAAATCCAAAAATGCTGTTAAAAGCAGTTTGACCAAGGAGGTGTCACCATGGCTGTCCCCAAGTGTAAAGTGTCCAAGGCCCGCCGCGATAAGCGCCGTGGCTCCAACTGGAAGCTGTCCGCTCCCAGCGTTGCAGTTTGCCCCAAGTGCGGTGAACCCGTTATGCCCCACAGAGCTTGCAAGGCTTGCGGCTCCTACAATGGCCGTCAGGTCCTGGCTGTCGAGGCTGAGTAAGGTAAACACGGAAATGCAAGAGGAAAGCTGACCGGCTTTCCTCTTTTTCCGTTTTCCAGGGTATGCAGCATACCGGGGTCTTCCCTGTGCAGGCAGGCCCCGGACAGGTGCACCCCCGGTGCACCAAACGTGCATCTGCCGCCGTTGATCTGCATTCACCGCCAACTTTTTGAAAAGTTCCCAGTTTTTCATTGCTTTTCCGGAAAAACTGTGCAATAATAAATTGATTAGCTTTGTTTCCGAAGAAAGGAAGTGTTGTTCATGGCAAAACCTCTGGTGGCCATTGTGGGCCGCCCCAATGTAGGCAAATCCATGTTGTTTAATAAACTCACCGGACACCGCACCTCCATCGTGGAGGATACCCCCGGCGTCACCCGTGACCGGATCTACGGTGACTGCGAATGGTGCGGCCGCACCTTCTCTCTGGTGGATACCGGCGGCATCGAGCCCGGCACTGAAAACGATATGCTGAAGTTCATGCGCCGTCAGGCGGAAATCGGCATTGAGCTGGCTGATGCCATCGTTATGGTGGTGGATGTCCGAAGCGGTGTCACCGCAGCTGACGAGGATGTTGCCACTATGCTGCGCAAGTCCGGCAAGCCTGTTGCCCTGGCTGTCAACAAGTGCGACTCCATCGGCCTGGTAAATCCCGATGTATTCGAATTCTACTCTCTGGGCATTGGTGATCTGTTTGAAACCTCTGCTGTCCACGGCCACGGCACCGGCGACCTGCTGGACTGGGTACTGGCCAACATTCCTGAGGATGACAGCGAAGGCGAAGACGAGGATATCATCAAGGTTGCCATTGTCGGCAAACCCAATGTGGGCAAATCCAGCCTTCTGAACCGTATTCTCGGAGAAGAGCGTGTGATCGTCTCCAATGTTGCCGGCACCACCCGGGACGCCATCGACTCCTATTTCGAAAATGAAACCGGCAAGTACTGCTTCATCGATACCGCCGGTATGCGCCGGAAGAGCAAGGTGGATGACGCCATCGAGAAGTATTCCAATATGCGCACCATCAACGCCATTGAGCGCAGCGATGTGTGCCTGATCCTCATTGATGCCAACGATGGCGTCACCGAGCAGGATACCAAGATCGCCGGTCTGGTTCACGAAGCCGGCAAAGCAGCCATCATCGTTGTCAACAAGTGGGATGCCGTGGAAGATAAGGAAACCAACACCATGCGGGATAAGGAAGCCGCTGTGCGGGATGGTCTGAGCTATATGCTTTACGCTCCCGTTGTTTTCCTCTCTGCCCTGACCGGCCAGCGGGTAGACAAGCTGTACCAGGTCATCAACGATGTCCACGCCCAGAATACCAGCCGTATCACCACCGGTGCTCTGAACAGCGTGCTGGCTGACGCCACTGCCAGAGTCCAGCCTCCCACGGACAAGGGCCGCCGCCTGAAGATCTACTATATGACCCAGGCCAGCACCAAGCCCCCTCATTTTGTCATTTTCTGCAACGACGCCCGGCTGTTCCATTTCTCTTATCAGCGCTATCTGGAAAATCAGATCCGGGAGGTTTTCGGTCTGAAGGGTACTCCCGTCCGGATCACCATCCGGCAGAGAGGCGACAAGGAGGAAGACTAATGATTATTTCCTCTATTGTGACCTTTGTGATCGCCTATCTGCTGGGCAATCTCAACGGTGCCGTGCTGATCTCCCGTCTGGTAGCCGGTGAAGATGTGCGTACCAAGGGCAGCGGCAACGCAGGCCTTACCAATTTTACCCGGAATTATGGATCCAAGACCTCCATCTTTGTGATCCTTATCGATATGGGCAAGGCCGTTCTGGCCTGCCTCATCGGCGGATTGCTGCTGAAGCAGTACGGTCTTTATGAGGAGGGCATTGCCCTGGGTGGTCTGGGTGTGATCCTGGGCCATGACTTCCCTGCCCTGCTGGGCTTCAAGGGCGGCAAAGGCATCCTCTCCGGCGTCACTGTGGCGCTGATGATGGACTGGAAGCTGGGTCTTCTGGTATTCGGCATTTTCCTGGTCGCGTATCTGCTTACCGGCTATGTATCTCTGGGCAGCGTGCTGAGCTCCGGCTCCTTTGGTTTCTTTTATGCCTGGTGCCATCCCGGAAAGCTGTTCCCCATTTTTGTGGGTTTCTTCCTGGGTGCAGTCATTGTGTGGATGCACCGGGCCAATATTGTGCGGCTCATCAAAGGAACAGAACGCAAAACCAATCTTCTGTCGAAAGGAAGTAAGAAATGAAAGCAGCAGTTGTAGGCAGCGGCGCCTGGGGTACCGCCCTGGCGATCCAGCTTTGCAAGAACGGTCACGATGTGACCATGTGGACTTTTGAAAAAGAACTGATCCCCCAGATGGAAAATGAACGGCTGAACATCCGTCTGTCCGGTGTAAAGCTGCCTCCTGAGCTGAAGATCAGCGGCGACTATGCCTGTATACAAGGCTGCAAGCTGGTGGTCATGGCATCGCCCTCCTTCCCTGCCCGCACTGTGGCAAAGGCTGCAGCGCCTTACATCGATGACGACGCCGTTTTGGTGTCCGTTACCAAGGGTCTGGAGGACGGCAGCTTCAAGCGCATGAGCGAAGTAGTCGCCGAAGCCACCGGTCGGGATGTAGTTGTGCTCACCGGCCCCAGCCATGCCGAAGAAGTGGCTCTGGGCGTTCCCACCGGATGTCTGGCTGCCTCCGAACAGAAGGAGCTGGCTGAGTTCGTTCAGGATGCCTTCATGTCCGACACCTTCCGGGTCTATACCAGTCCCGATCCTGTGGGCGCGGAACTGGGTGCTGCCCTGAAAAATGTCATTGCCCTCTGCGCCGGTATCACTGACGGCCTGGGCTGCGGTGACAACACCAAGGCCATGCTGATGACCCGGGGTCTGACGGAAACTGCCCGGCTGGGCCTGTCCCTGGGTGCAAAAAAAGAGACCTTCACGGGTCTGTCCGGCATTGGCGACCTGATTGTTACCTGCACCTCCATGCACTCCCGGAACCGCCGGGCCGGAATTCTCATCGGCCAGGGCAAGGATCCCCAGACTGCCATGCAGGAAGTTGGCGCCGTAGTGGAAGGCTACTATGCCGCCAAGGCTGCCTACGAACTGGGTAAGCGGCAGGGCATCGATATGCCCATCACTGCGGCTGCCTATAAGGTGCTGTATGAAGGCGCGGATGTAAAAACCGCATTTTCCGGACTCATGAACCGGGGCCGCAAGGCTGAAAGTGAAGATGCCGGCTGGCTGTAAACGAAAAAAAGAACGGTTCTAAAGAACCGTTCTTTTTTTATGGATCACTTGTGTGTGCGTTCCGGGAAAATAAAAAACGCTGCTGAAAATCAGCAGCGTATTTTATAGCAATGGAATTAGATGGCGCGCTCAACCTTGTTGGAGCGGAGGCATCTGGTACATGCGTAAACATGGCAGGGAGTTCCATTCACGACAGCCTTGACGCGCTTGACGTTGGGCTTCCATGCACGGTTGGAACGTCTGTGGGAGTGAGAGACCTTGATACCAAAGGTTACGCCCTTACCACAAAAATCACACTTAGCCATTTCATTGCACCTCCCATCTGTTGATAATCACATAGTACGCCTATCACAGGCGCTTAGATATGATAACAGACTTTTTCCAAAAATGCAAGCACTTTTTTCAAAATTTTTTGTTTTTTTGAAAACTATTGATATTCCCCACTTCCAGGGCTATAATAAACCCAAATGCCCAAAGAAATGAGGAGCCTGACCATGATCGATACCTACAGCATCGCCCTGCACACGCTTGTGGAAAAAATCGGCCTGGAGATCGCATACGAATCCACGGACTATCACTCTGTCCGCCTGACGGTTGAGGATGTGGCCCGGCCTGGTCTGCAGCTGGCCGGATACTTTGACCATTATGAACCCATGCGTCTGCAGGTTATGGGCAATGTGGAAATGAGCTACATGGCCAAACTGCCCCCTCAGGATCGGGCTGTGGTCTTTGACCGTCTGTTTTCCTACAAATTCCCGGCTCTGCTCATTGCCCGGGGCATCGAACCCGATGAACTGTGTCTGGCCATGGCCAAAAAACACAATATCACCGTACTCCGTTCCTATGAGGCCACCGGTGCTGTTGTCACTGCCATTATTTCCTACTTAAAAAATGCGCTGGCTCCCCGTATCACCCGCCACGGTGTTCTGGTGGAGGTCTACGGCGAAGGTATCCTGCTGATGGGCGACAGCGGCATCGGTAAAAGTGAGGCCGCTGTGGAACTTCTGAAGCGCGGACACCGACTGATCGCCGATGATGCCGTTGAGATCCGGAAGATCGACAACAACATTCTGGTGGGAACCGCGCCTGAACTGATCCGCAACTACATTGAGCTTCGCGGCATCGGCATCATCAATGTGGCAAAACTCTTCGGCATGGGTGCAGTCCGTACTGAAAACGAGATCAATCTGGTGGTGAATATTGTCCCCTGGAACACCCAGGAGGTCTATGACCGCCTGGGCCTGGAGGAGCAGTACACGGAGCTTCTGGGTGTCAAGGTCCCCATGAACACCATCCCCATCACCCCGGGCCGTAACCTGGCCATGATCCTGGAAGTTGCCGCCATGAACAACCGGCAAAAGAAGCTGGGCTACAATTCCGCTATGGAATTCACGGAACAGATCAACAAGCATTTTGACGAAAATATCGGAAAGTAAACAGATTATGAAAGAATTTACCATTGGCCCCAATGATGCCGGCCAGCGTCTGGACCGTTTCCTTGCAAAAGCCGTTCCCCTTTTGCCCGCCTCCCTGGCCCAGAAATATATCCGTCTGAAGCGGATCAAGTGCAACGGAAAACGCATTGACCGGGACACCCGGTTAAATACCGGCGATGTACTTCAGCTATATATCAATGATGAATTTTTCGACAAGCCCCGGGAAGATAACGCCTATCTCACCGTTGCTTCCCCAAAACTGAACATCGTATATGAGGATGACCATATCCTGCTGGTGGACAAGCGCCCCGGTCTGGCAGTTCATCCCCATGATGGTGCAGAATACGGCCGTACCCTTATCGACCACATCCAGTCCTACCTCTATCAGAAACGGGAATGGCGGCCCCGGGAGGAAAATGCCTTCACCCCCGCCCTGTGCAACCGGATTGACCGAAACACCGGCGGCATCGTCATTGCCGCGAAAACCGCCGAAGCTCTGCGGGTCATGAACCAGAAGATCAAGGACCGGGAGCTGGACAAGCGGTATCTGGCTATTGTGGAAGGCACACCCAAGCCCAGGGATGGATCCTTAAAAGGCTATCTGTTCAAGGATGCCAAAAAGAACCGGGTCTTCGTCTCCGACACCCCCCAGCCCGGCGCCAAAACCTGTCAGACCAACTACAGGACCATTGCATCCCAGGGCGGCCTTTCCCTGGTGGAATGTGAGCTGATCACCGGCCGCACCCATCAGATCCGCGCCCAGTTTGCCCATGCCGGCCACCCGCTTCTGGGTGACGGCAAGTATGGCAAGCTGGATAAAAAGTATGACCGCAATTATCAGGCCCTGTATTCCTATCGTCTGACCTTTACCTTCACCACCGACGCCGGCTCCCTGGATTATCTCAACGGAAAATCCTTCCAGGTCGGGAAGGTGGATTTCGTGGAGGAATACTTCCCCAACACAAAGATATAAGATATCAGCACCATACCGCTTCATCATCTTATATCCCACAACCTGTCTGTTTTATTGTTTTGTTTGCTGCAAGGAGAAAGACATGACCTTATTCGTAACCAGCAGTCCCTACATCGAGGGTGCCCCCGGTGCATTTTTAAGCAATGTCAACGGTTTCGTTGACCGGATCCGGGAGGTACTTCCTGAAAATCCCCGGACGCTGTTCATCTGCTCTGATCCCGATGACCACGGCGGCACCTGCCGCTTTGCCGCAGAGACCACCAACGCCTTCGCCATGGAAGGCATGGCATTTTCCTGTTACCAGGTTCTGGACTGGAAAAATGCCCGGCGTGCCTATCAGCTGATCTCCACGAGCGATCTGATCGTCCTCTGCGGCGGCCATGTGCCCACCCAGAATGCTTTCTTCCGGCGGATCCGGCTGCGGCATCTGCTTCGGCATTTTGACGGCTGTGTGATGGGCATCAGCGCAGGCAGTATGAACTGCGCCGACACCGTTTATGTGCAGCCCGAGGAAGCAGGCGAATCCGCCCCCGCTTTCCAGCGGTTTGCTCCCGGCCTGGGTCTTACCGGCGTCAACATCCTGCCCCACTATCAGAAGGTGAAGGATAATATTCTGGACGGCCTGCGGCTGTTCGAGGACATCACCTACTCTGACTCCATGGGAAACACCTTCTTCGCTCTGCCGGATAACAGCTATTTTTATCAGGACGAGGACCAGCTGCTGCTCTTCGGCGAAGCCTACCGGCTTCAGGACGGTATACTGGAGCAGATCTGCGACACCGATGAATGTCTGAACATGGCAGAACTGGAATAACCAGCCCATGCTATTCAAGCCCTCCGAACTGATTCGGAGGGCTTTTTTCTGCTTTTTTGGGTTTTTGTTTTCCGGATAAAACTCGCGAAATGCACATATTATAATATCCAAAATTGACGTTTTGTACAATTTGGATAATTCAATATCGAATTGTGCACCATTCTTTGGTATTGACATTTCCGTATATGATGGTAAAATATCGATACTTATCTATCGGTAATTTATTATCGAATATTTTTCAACTATGGAAAGGGACATTGTTATGGACAAAATCTACTCCCCTGTTACCAATGCCGATGAACTGGATGCCGCACTGAAGCGTGTCCGTGCTGCACAGAATACCTTTGCTTCCTATTCTCAGGAGCAGGTGGACAAGATCTTCCTGGCTGCTGCCACTGCCGCCAATAAGGCAAGAATTTCTCTGGCCAAGATGGCTGTACAGGAAACCGGTATGGGTGTTGTGGAAGACAAAGTTATCAAGAACCACTATGCCGCCGAGTATATTTACAACGCCTACAAGGACACCAGAACCTGCGGCGTCATCGAAGAAGACACTGCCTACGGCGTGAAGAAGATCGCCGAGCCCATCGGTGTGGTCGCCGCTGTTATCCCCACCACCAACCCTACTTCCACTGCCATCTTCAAAGCCCTGCTGTGCCTGAAGACCCGCAATGGCATCGTCATCAGTCCTCACCCCCGTGCAAAGAAATGCACCATTGAGGCCGCCAGAATCGTTCTGGAGGCTGCTGTCAAGGCAGGCGCTCCCGAAGGCATCATCTCCTGGATTGATGTGCCCAGCCTGGAGCTGACCAACCGGATCATGCAGGAATGCGACATCATCCTCGCCACCGGCGGTCCTGCCATGGTGAAATCCGCCTACTCCTCCGGCAAGCCCGCCATTGGTGTGGGCCCCGGCAACACCCCCGCTATCATCGACAGCAGCGCTGATCTGAAGCTGGCTGTTTCCTCCGTCATTCACTCCAAGACCTTTGATAACGGCATGATCTGCGCCTCTGAACAATCCGTGATCCTGCTGGATGACATCTACGAAGCCGCCAAAGCAGAATTCATGGCCCGTGGCTGCTATATCCTGAATGAAGAAGAGACCGATAAGCTCCGGAGCACCATTCTCATCAACGGCGGCCTCAATGCCAAGATCGTGGGTCAGAGCGCCCACACCATCGCATGGCTGGCCGGTGTAGAGGTTCCCGTGGATACCAAGATCCTCATCGGTGAGGTGGAGAGCGTGGAGCTGGGCGAAGCATTTGCCCACGAGAAGCTGTCTCCCGTGCTTGCCATGTACCGGGCCAAGGACTTCCAGGATGCCCTGAACAAGGCCGACAAGCTGGTTGCCGACGGCGGCTACGGCCACACCTCCTCCATCTATCTGGATCCCATTACCCAGGCTGAGAAGCTTGCAGCATTCCAGAACCGGATGAAGACCTGCCGTATTCTGGTGAATACCCCCTCCGCCCAGGGCGGCATCGGCGATCTGTACAATTTCAAGCTGGCTCCCTCCCTGACTCTGGGCTGCGGCAGCTGGGGCGGCAACTCCGTCTCCGAAAACGTAGGTGTCAAGCACCTGCTGAACATCAAGACCGTGGCAGAAAGAAGGGTAAATATGCTCTGGTTCCGGGCACCTGAAAAGGTGTATGTCAAGAAGGGCTGCCTCCCCGTGGCTCTGGATGAACTGAAGTCCGTCATGGGCAAGAAGAAGGCGTTCCTCGTCACCGACTCCTTCCTGTATAACAACGGCTACACCAAGTGCGTGGAAGCCAAGCTGGATGCTATGGGTATTCAGCATACCTGCTTCTACGATGTGGCCCCCGATCCTACCCTGGCCTGCGCCAGAGCCGGTGCAGCCCAGATGACTGCCTTCCAGCCCGATGTGATCATCGCCATCGGCGGCGGCTCCGCCATGGATGCTGCTAAGATCATGTGGGTGCTGTATGAGCATCCTGAAGCAGACTTCATGGATATGGCCATGCGGTTCGTGGATATCCGCAAGAGAGTCTACACCTTCCCCAAAATGGGCGAAAAGGCTTACTTCGTGGCTGTTCCCACCACCGCCGGTACCGGCTCCGAGGTCACTCCCTTCGCCGTCATCACCGATGAGCAGTCCGGCGTCAAATATCCTCTGGCTGACTATGAGCTGATGCCCAACATGGCCATCGTGGATGCCGATATGATGATGAATGCACCCAAGGGCCTGACTGCCGCTTCCGGCATCGACGCCGTCACCCATGCACTGGAAGCCTACGCTTCCATGCTGGCCACCGACTACACCGACAGCCTTGCCCTGCGGAGCCTGAAGGTAATCTTCGAGTATCTGCCCCAGGCCTATGACAACGGCCCCACCAATCCCGTGGCCCGGGAAAAAATGGCCAACGCCGCCACCATGGCCGGTATGGCCTTCGCCAACGCCTTCCTGGGTGTGTGCCACTCCATGGCCCACAAACTGGGCGCCTTCCATCATCTGCCCCACGGCGTCGCCAATGCCCTGATGATCGAAGAGGTTCTGCGGTTCAACGCCTCTGAGACCCCCGTGAAAATGGGCACCTTCTCCCAGTATGATCATCCCCATACCCTGGCACGGTACGCAGAAGTGGCTGACTATCTGGGTGTGAAGGGTGAAACCGACACCGACAAGCTGGAGGGCCTGATTGCTCTGGTCAATGACCTGAAAAAGAAGATTGGCATCAAGGAGACCATCCGGGACTACGTTCCCGATGAAGCTGACTTCCTGGCCCGGCTGGATGACATGGTGGAGCAGGCCTTTGACGACCAGTGCACCGGTGCCAATCCCCGGTATCCCCTGATGAGTGAGATCAAGCAGATGTATCTGAATGCGTACTACGGCAAGTAAGGGAGGATCCTACTATGAACATGGAAAATATCATTGCCCAGCGTCCCAATAAGACCATCTACCGGGACGGCGACAAGTGCATCAAGGTCTTTAATGAAGATTTCTCCAAGGCCGATATTCTGAATGAGGCTCTGAATCAGGCCCGGATCGAGGAGACCGGGCTGAATATCCCCAGAATCCTGGGCGTTACCATGATCGACGGAAAATGGGCCATCATCACTGAATTCATCGAGGGCAAGACCCTGGCCCAGCTGATGGAGGAGAATCCCGAAAAGAAGGACGAATATCTGTCCCTTTTCGTGGATATCCAGCTGAACATCCACGCCAAGACCGCTCCCCGGCTCCATAAGCTGAAGGACAAAATGAACCGGAAGATCAGCGAATCCCATCTGGATGCCACCACCCGGTATGACCTCCACACCCGTCTGGAGTCCATGCCCAAGCATAAGAAGGTCTGCCATGGCGACCTGAATCCCTCCAATATCATTATCACCGAAGACGGCACACCCTACATCCTGGACTGGTCCCATGCCACCCAGGGCAACGCCTCTGCCGATACTGCCCGTACTTATCTGCTGTTCTGCATGAACGGAGACTTTGATCTGGCAAAGAAATATCTGGAGCTGTTCTGCCTGAAGAGCGACACTGCCAAGCAATACGTCCAGAAGTGGATGCCCATTGTTGCCGCCTCTCAGCTGGCCAAGAGCACCGAACTGGAACACAAGTTCCTGCTCAGCTGGGTCAACGTGGTGGACTACCAGTAATAACGATCCCCGGATGCACCGCATCCGGGGTGTTTTTATGGCCGCAAAGGCCCTTTGCGTGACATTTTGCGCAGTTTGTAGTACAATCTTCCTGAGGTGAGAGATATGCGTGACATTGGAAAGAACATCAAACTGCTCCGCATCCAGCAGAATATGACCCAGGAGGGTCTGGCAGAAAAACTGTTCGTCACCCGGCAGACTGTTTCCAATTACGAGACGGGCCGCAGCCGTCCGGATGTGGAAATGCTGGCAAGAATTGCTGAGGTGCTGGATACCGATGCCAATACGGTGCTTTACGGTCCACCAGCAGAAATCAGCAAAAAGCAGGAATACGTCAAAACAGCCATTTGTGTTGTTATTCTTGTTTTTCTGGCGCTGCCTCTTCCCTGGCTGGATCGGACAACTGCAGAGCTCCAGACATTCTATTTTGTGATTTGGCCCCGGTATCTTCTGACTTACTGGTATACCCCAATTCTTCTATTGGTTCTGGGTTGGGCTGCCATGCAGATCCTGTTCCTATTTAGCAAACCCGCTCCCCTTCCCCGGATAAAAACTGTATGGCTTCTTCGGGGATGTATGATGTTTATCCTGTTCTATGCCGTGATGATGGCCTGTGTGATGCTGCCCTTTACCAAGCCCACGTGGCTGATCTACGTCTACTACTTTATCATGGGCGTCTGGCCCAAGGACTTTTCCATCAGCTGGAGCTACCTGTTTTTTCCTATTGGAGCCCTGCTGCGATTCTGCAATTTTCCCACCATAAAATGGAAAAATGATCTTGTATAAACAAAAGGCTCCCTTCAGGGAGCCTTTTGCATTAGATTTTATCTTTTTTATCCACCGTCAGGAAGAACACCGCCGTACCGGCAGTTGCCATGGCAACGCCGGCCCACAGCAGCGTCCGGACATCAAAGGCATCCAGCAGCTGTCCGCCGGTAAAATTACCGATGGCGCAGCCCAGTGTGTAGGCTGCCGTAATAAAGGCCTGTCCTTTGACCATGTCTGCAGGATTTACCTTTGCTTCCGCATAATACAGCTGTGTGGGGGAGAGGAAAGAATAGGAGGTTGCCTGCAGCAGCTGGATTCCATAAACAGCAATGACATTTTTCGCCATAAGGAACAGCACAGACTTCAGCAGGAAGCTGAGTCCAGCCAGCCGCAGCAGCCAGTTGTCAGAAATCCTGGTCCGGAGCCAATCGAAATTCACAATGACCACCATTTCAATGGCTGTGGCCACAAAGAGGGCAATACCCACAGTACCGCTGTCGCCTCCCAGTGGGGAGACAATCTCGATCAGATAGTTTTCCGTCATGGAGTGGAACATCGCAAGACTCATCACACCCAGCAATGACACACAGTACCATTTATACCGCCGGAAAAACACCGGCACCGAACAGCATTGACTGGCCGTCGCCTGCCGCACGCCGGACTCCGGCAGGGCGGGATAGCCCAGAGTTACAGCCACATTGACTGCCAGAAGTCCCAGCGCAATATAGATCATCCAGTCTGCACCCCAGGCAGCCATGACCTTGCCAATGACCAGGGCAGACACCGCATAGGCAAAGGAACCAATGCCTCTTCCCACACCGTAGTTGATCCGAAAGCCTTGCTGGTTATAAGACACGGAGACAGCGTTGAGCAGCGGATTCATGGCATCCAGTGCAAATACGCCCAGAAGGTAAATCAGGCCGTACAGCGGCCCCTGTGCGTTCAGTAGACGGATGCCGCCGAAACAGACCATGCTCACTGTTGTCAGCCCAAGGATGAACCATTTTACGATATTCCTGCCGATCCGGTCTGCCATACCTGCCAGCATTGGCTGAGCCACGCAGGACAGCAGGTTGCCGCTGGCCAGCAGGATGCCGATATGGGAGGCCGCAAAGCCCTTTTCCAGCAGAAAGGCCGTTGCGAAACTGACAACTCCGGCAGCAGCTGCCCAGTAAGCACATTGCTGCACCGTATAGCGCAGGGTCAGATTTTTCTTCATTTCAGCAGCTTCTCCCAATCTGCTTCCCTGAATCCGGTGAGGACGGCAGTTTCCGTCACCACCAAAGGACGTTTTACCAGCATGCCGTCAGTGGCCAGCAGGCGAAGCTGCTCCTCTTCGGTCATGCCGGGCAGCTTGTCCTTCAGTTCCAGTGCCCGATACTGAAGGCCGCTGGTATTGAAGAACTTCTTCAGCGGCAGGCCGCTTTTTTCATACCAGCTTCTCAGTTCCTCATAAGTAGGGTTATTTTCCTTAATATGCCGTGATTCATAGGCAATACCCATATCATCCAGCCATTTTTTTGCCTTTTTGCAGGTGCTGCAGGGGGGATATTCCAAAAACAGCATTGTATTTTCTCCTTACTTTCTCATAATTGCTTCTATATCATAAATCGTTCGGGGGATCTCCCGGGACAGGTTTTCGCATCCAGTCTCCGTTACCAGGCAGTTGTCTTCCACCCGGAAGCCGATGCCCCATTCCTCATGATAGATACCCACATCCACGCAGAAGGCCATACCGGGGGCCAGGAATTCCAGCCGTTCCACCGCATCATGGACATCGTAACCAATATGGTGGCTGCCGCCGTGCCACATCAGTTTTCCGATTTGATCAAAGGATCTCAGCACACCCGCATCCTTGAGCCGTTCAAAATTATACCGTTTGATGGTGGCATCCACATCTGCCATGGGCATACCGGGTTTGATGATGGAGAACATATAATCCGATGTTGCCAGCGCACATTCATACAGCAGCTTCTGCTTTTCCGTAAAGCGGCCGTTGCAGGGCCAGCCCCGGGAAACATCCGTGATCATCCAGTCGTGCTGGGCGCCCACATCATTGAGGATCATATCGCCGTCATGGGCCTGACCGGTATAGCTGTAATAATGGATGCAGAAATTATTTTGTCCCGCAGAGATGATGGATGGAAATCCGGGCCCTTCCGGGCCAAATTGCCCCAATGCCCGGTCAAACTCCGCCTTGTACTGGTATTCCCACATACCGGGCTTTGAGGCACGCATCATGGCCAGAATACCGGCCTTGGTCTTCTTTTCCGCTTCCCGCAGGGCAGCGATCTCTTCAGGGCTTTTGATCAGACGCAGACGGCGCAAAACAGCACTGGCATCACCAATCTTCAGCACGGGATGTTCCGCGGCAAGACGGTCAGCAAAGCCGTGAGAAAGGCGTCCAATATCCTCCGGCGCATGACGGCGGCAGTCTAGATACACCTGTCCGTAATTTCCGGATGTCAGCATAGCCTGTACATCGCTCTGAAACGCATCCAGAAAACGGACATCCCGGACACCGGATACAGACTCCGCTTCCTCGGGTTTTACGCGGCGGCCAGTCCAGCGCTCCGCCAGGAAATCCGGCGGCAGGATGTACAGCCGTTCCGAGACGGCACCCTCCCCGTCCTTTGCCGCCAGGAAAACCGCTTCCTTACAGCCAATGCCCGTCAGATAGACAAAATTACGGTCCGGAGAAAAGGGATAATATTCATCACTGCTTCTGCGGATCTCCGTCCCGGAGAACAGGATCAGAAGAGATCCGGAATCCATCTGCTCATAGAACCGGCGGCGGTTGGAAAAATAATAAGCGGAGGTCATGAAATCTCGCCCCTTTGCTATGATTTTCTTTTGATTGTAATACAGAACCGGAAAAAGTGCAATGAGAAATTGAATGGAGTCTAACGTTGGATGACGTAGCACGATACATTATAGTATGCTTCCCGTTCATCCGGGAGGCATGCGAGCCTCTTCCTTTCCAAAAAGAAAAGACCAGCCAAAAGGCTGGTCTTTTCTTTTTGGAGCGGGTGACGAGGCTCGAACTCGCTACCTCCACCTTGGCAAGGTGGCGCTCTACCGGATGAGCTACACCCGCAACGGACATGATGCATTATATCAGATATTTTGCATTTGTCAAGAGGAATTCAAAAATTATTTCGTATTATTTTAGCGAATGATGACAGTTCTTCAAACCGCACTGTTCCTCAGAGAATAACGAAGTGCTTTCTGCACCCCATGCACTTTGGATGACGGTACTCGATTCACTACGGTGCTGCGCCATCCAGCCAGCAGCAGGCAAGTCTCCACTGGAGGCTTGTATTTAGCCGGTTCGAACCTTCATCATCGCAGAATAAAAAAGAACCCGGTGCATTAGCACCAGGTTCATTTTATGGAGCGGGTGACGAGGCTCGAACTCGCTACCTCCACCTTGGCAAGGTGGCGCTCTACCAGATGAGCTACACCCGCAGGGAACATGGAACATTATAGCACGTTTTCCATGTTTGTCAAGCCCTTATTTTTCAATTTCCTGCGGAAGTGTATCCTCCGGCACCGCGACCTCTGTCAGGGATTCTTCTCTGACACATCTGGGATAGGCAGAATAATCCCAGACATATCCCATCATTTCCTCATCCAGAAGCTTTCGGAAACGGCCATTTTCGTTGCACCGCATCAGGTCCACATGATAATACACATCATCCTGACAAATGATGTTCCACACCCAGGGGTCACCGCTTCTTGTTCCGGTGACTACGACGCAGTCCAGTCCCGCCGCGCGGCACATGGCAGCATACACCGTCGCAAAGGCGCGGCTGTCACCAACACCGTGACGCAGCAGACTGTAGGCAGGGGTAATGGATGTTTCCACCGTATAATCAAAACGCTCCATCAAAAATGCGTAAAGCTGAGAGTATTTCTGACTTTGCGAGCCTTCGCCGCTGACATACAAAACGGCAGAATCAAACACCGGCTGGACCTGTGCCTGCATGGTACGCAGGGAGTCCAGACTGGTCTGATAGGAAAACGTAAGCTCCACCACCCGGGAGTGGCCGATGCCATAGACCTCAGAAGTGACCTGCGGAATTTCCATTACCGCCTGGGGCGTATCCATGGCATGATCCCGGACGATCTGGGTGAAATCCATCTGTTCGTAATCTTCCAGCTGCAGCACTAGCACTGTTTCATAATCTTCCAGCGCATCACAAATCAGCTTCTTGGCAGCTTCCCTGTTTTCGGCATTCCGGATTTTCCGGATCTCCGTGCGGCTGTGACGATAGGAAACACTCAGGGCTATGGCTGTTTTGCCGGTATTGCTGCCCACTTCAACCTTCAGATCCTCCACCGCATAGGCGCCGATGGGGTAAACCTTCTGAATGTGGCGGATCGCATTGATCAGTCCCAGCTGCAGATCCTCCCCTTCATAATTCACTGCATTGATAATGCAGCTTTCGGTACCTCTGGATACAACATCCTCCATGGCTGCCACCAGTTCCTCATAATTGGTGACCACAAGGTTTTCCGTGCGGGAATTCGCAGACAGCTCCTGATGAGGCGTCACGGAGTGATAGCTGCCATCCGGCCACCCACAGCCGCCCAGCAGCAGTACGCAAAGCAGACAAAGCATGATAAGGCGCAGTTTCATGACGCCCTCCTTTCATTTCTTTACAGAGATTCTTTGGAATAACGGGAAAAGCCGTCGCCAAGGACCTGGTGTGCCTCCTGCACAATGATAAAGGCATTGGGGTCGATGTCCACCACAAGTTCCTTCAGCTCCGCCAGCTGCTGTTTCTTTACGGCTGCCAGCACCACCTTTTTGGGGGAATGGCTGTAGCTGCCTTCTGCATGCAGGAAGGTTGCTCCACGGTCCAGCTTCAGACCGATCTGGCAGGCAATGTCTTCATGCTTATCGGAAATGATCAGCGCCACTTTCGAGAAGTCAAAGTTGTACACTACGGCATCAATGACCTTACCGCAGATAAAAACGGTGATTCCGGTATACAGTGCCTTGGAGATATCCTGAAACACCAGACCCGTCAGGATCACAACAATGGCATCAAAGGTCATGGATATCTGACCAATGGGCACATTGCGGTAACGCAGCTTCAGAAGCCGCACCAGAATATCAGAGCCGCCGGTGGATGTACCGTTGACAAACACCAGACCCAAGCCCAGGCCACAGATGACGCCGCCGTAAAGCACCGCAATCAGAGGCTCCGGAGTGGAAATATGGATCACAGAGAAGACATCGATGAGCAGGGAGCTGAGCACCATGCCCAGCATGGAGCCGGCAAAAAACTGCTTGCCGATCTTCAGACCGCCCAGAATGAACAGCGGCAAATTGATGAGAATACTCAGACCGCCAACGGTGCCGAAGCCTGTCAGCTCCACAACGATCTGTGCCAGACCGGAAATTCCGCCGGCATTCATGTCATTGGGTCCAAGAAACAGAGCAAAGCCCAGCGCAAATACGGTACTGCCCGCAATGGTTGCCAGGATCCACTGGTATTTCCGGAAATATTCCATCATACTTCTCTCCTTACACATCAAAGGTCTGCTGCTTTTCAGAGGAATCCTCTTCCTTCAGGATACTTCCCGCAGAGGGAATGGTCTTGGTGCGGTATCGGCTTTCATTGACAATGCCGCTGTCTTTCAGCAGTACTGCATCCTGCAGCACCGCTTTTTTCTTTAGGGTCATAACCGCAACGCCCTGTGTATTGCGGGTGGTCTTGGGATTCAGCTGCGCTGTGGAGAAGATGGCGGCCCGTCCATCGGAGGAATAAACGGCCATCTGTTCATCGGCATCCAGCGCCACTGCCTTCACCAGGGGGCTCTTGTCGCAGTAAGCGCCGGTGAGTTTGCGGCGGTTGGTTTTGGTCTCGTAGGCAGAAAGCGGTACCTTGGCCACTTTGCCGTTTTCAAAGAAGAACAGCACAAAGCCCCTGTAATCCCCGCAGAACACCAGGGCCACCATATTTTCTCCCTGCTCAAAGCCCAGTCTCTGGGGCAGATAGTCGCCCAGCAGGGACGCCTTGCTGTCGTCAAAGTCACTGAGGCGGGACTTGTAGCACTGGAATTTGTCCGTAAATACCAGGAATTCTGCACGATTGGTGGTTTCTCTGGAAAGCAACAGGCTGTCGCCTTCCTTGAATTTCTGCTCACCGGACATCCGCAGGGACTGGGCAGTGATCTTTTTCAGATAGCCCTCCCGGGACAGGAACACGGTGACGGGGTAATCGGGAACAGAGATCTCTTCCTCCTCCGGCTCCAGCTCCTCAGCATTGTAAACGATCTGTGTTTTCCGGGGCTTTCCGAACTTTTTGGAAACCTCTTCCAGTTCTCTGATGATGACCTTCTGAAGCTTCCGGGGGCTGCCCAGGATTTCCCGAAGATCAGCGATCTCCTGCTCCAGCTGGGAGGAGGCCCGGGTCTGCTTCAGGATGTATTCCTTATTGATGTTTCGCAGCTTGATTTCCGCCACATAATTGGCCTGGATCTCATCGATGCCAAATCCGATCATCAAATTGGGGACAACTTCATTTTCCAGCTCTGTCTCCCGGATGATGGCGATGGCCTTATCGATATCCAGCAATATCCGCTCCAGACCTTTCAGCAGATGGAGCCGATCCTCCTTCTTCTGGATCTGGAAGAAGATGCGGCGTTTGACGCAGTCGGTACGCCAGGCGGTCCATTCTGTCAGAATCTCCCCCACGCCCATGACACGGGGCATACCGGCAATGAGGATATTGAAGTTACAGGGGAAAGAATCCTGCAGGGGCGTCAGCCGGAAAAGCTTCTGCATCAGCTTTTCCGGATCCACGCCGCGCTTCAGGTCAATGGTCAGCTTCAGACCGCCCAGATCGGTTTCATCCCGCATATCGGCGATCTCCTTGATCTTGCCCGCCTTGATCAGCTCTGCCACCTTGTCCATAATGACTTCCGTGGCAGTGGAATAGGGAATCTCCGTGATCTCAATGAGGTTTCCTTCCTTCACATAGCGCCACTTTGCCCGCAGTTTGAAGCTGCCACGGCCGGTGTTGTAGATCTCCCGGGTGGTGGCTTCATCAAAGAGAAGTTCGGCACCGGTGGAAAAATCCGGACCGGGCAGTGTCTCCAGAATATCGTGTTCCGGATTCTTCATCAGCGCGATGGTGGTATCACAAATTTCCTTTAAGTTAAAAGAGCAAATATTGGATGCCATACCAACGGCAATACCCTGATTTGCACAGACCAGCACATTGGGGAAGGTGGTGGGCAGCAGGCTGGGCTCCTTCATGGTTGCATCGTAATTATCGACCATATCAACGGTATCAAAGTCAATATCTTTGAACAGTTCGTTACAGATGCTTTCCAGCTTTGCCTCGGTATACCGGGAAGCCGCGTAAGCGGTATCCCGGGAATAGACCTTGCCAAAATTACCCTTGGAGTCTACAAAGGGATGCAGCAGGGTTTCATTGTCTCTTGCCAAACGGACCATGGTCTCATAGATGGCCGCGTCGCCATGGGGATTCAGCTTCATGGTCTGGCCCACAATGTTGGCAGACTTGGTCCGTTTGCCTGACAGCAGGCCCATCTTGTACATGGTGTACAGAAGCTTCCGGTGAGAAGGCTTAAAGCCGTCAATTTCAGGAATTGCCCGGGAAACGATGACAGACATGGCATAGGGCATGTAGTTGATCTCCAGTGTTTCGGAGATTGCCTGTTCAGACGTACTGCCCACCAAACCAACGATTCCGTCCGTATTGATGTTTTTTGAATTCTTTTCAGGTTCCTTCTTTTTTCGTGCCATTGGTTACCTCATCAGGAAATATCCGCCAATTCTAAATATCTGGCGCCGTTTTCTGCGATAAAATTCTTACGTTCCTGCAGCGCATCACCCAGCAGCATGTCAAAATACATGGCGGTGCGTTCTGCATCCTCGGGCATGACTTTGATGAGCCGGCGGGTTTCCGGGTTCATGGTGGTCATCCACATCATTTCTTTGGTATTCTCACCCAGACCCTTGGAGCGCTGGATATCCACCTTTTTGCCCTCCAGAGATTTCAGAATTGCTGCTTTTTCTGCCTCATTGTAGGCAAACTGTGTCATTTCCTTATTCTTATCCTTGTAATTGATCTCGAACAGAGGCGATTCTGCAATATACACATAGCCATCCCGGATCAGAGTCGGGCACAGTCGATACAGCATGGTCAGGATAAGCGTACGGATCTGGAATCCGTCCACGTCGGCGTCGGTACAGATGATAACCTTGTTCCAGCGAAGGTTATCAATGTCGAAATTGCTCAGCTCCCTGGCCTTCTTGCCCTGAACTTCCACGCCGCAGCCCAAAACCTTCATCAGATCCGTGATAATGGGAGACGCAAAAATTTTGTTGTAATCTGCCTTCAGACAGTTCAGAATCTTGCCGCGAACCGGCATAATACCCTGAAATTCTGCATCTCTTGCAAACTTGACGCTGCCCAATGCAGAATCGCCCTCCACGATGTAGAGTTCCCGCACGCTGGTGTCCCGGCTGCGGCAATCCACAAATTTCTGGACCCGGTTGGCAATGTCGATGGATCCGGACAGCTTCTTTTTCACATTGGACTTGGTTTTTTCCGCGGACTCTCTGGCCCGCTTGTTCACCAGGATCTGCTCGGCGGCCTTGGCGGCCTCCTGTGCATTCTCGATAAACCAGATCTGCAGCTGCTCCTTGAAAAAGGCCGTCATGGCCTCCTGGGTGAATTTGGAATTCACGGATTTTTTCGTCTGGTTCTCAAAACAGCCGATGGTGGAGAAGCAGTTGGTCACCAGCACCAGGGAATCCTGAATATCCTGATAGATGATCTTATTCTCTGTTTTGGTGTATTTGTTATTGTCCTTCAGATATTTGTCGAAGGCAGCAGTAAAGCCCAGCCGCACAGCCCGGTCGGGGCTTCCGCCGTATTCCAGCCAGGAGGAATTGTGGTAATACTCCACATGGCTGACCTGCTTGGAGAAGCAGAAGGAACAGGTGATCTTCAGCTTCATCTCCGGGCGGTTTTCCGCATCCCGGCCCCGACGCTCCGTTTCCCAGAAAGTGGGCATGGTAAAGGCATTATCCCCCACCAGTTCCTCGATATACTGCTTGATGCCCTCAGCATAGCAGAACTCTTCCTCTTCAAACTTTTTGCCCACCTGATTGCGGAATTTGAAGCGGACCCCCTTGTTCACCACCGCCTGGCGGCGCAGCACATCCCGGTAGTATTCCACTGGAATGTTGATATCGGTGAACACATCCTTGTCGGGCCTCCAGTGGAAGCAGGAGCCGGTCTTTTTCCGGTCGGTTTTCTGCTTCTTCATTTTGCCCTTGATGCGGCCCTTCTCAAAGTGAAGATCATACCGGAAGCCGTCCCGGCGGACGGTCACATCAAAAAATTCGGAAGCATACTGGGTAGCACAGGAACCCAAACCGTTGAGGCCCAGGGAATACTCATAGTTTTCACCGTTTTCGCCGTACTTGCCGCCGGCATACATTTCACAGAAAACAAGCTCCCAGTTGTAGCGCTTTTCCTTTTCATTCCAGTCCACGGGACAGCCGCGGCCGAAGTCCTCCACTTCTACGGACAGATCTTCGTAACGGGTGACGATGATGGTATCACCGTGGCCTTCTCTTGCTTCGTCGATGGCGTTGGAGAGGATCTCAAACACCGCATGCTTACAGCCTTCCAGATCATCAGAGCCGAAGATGACCGCCGGACGTTTCCGGACACGGTCTTCTCCCTTCAGCATGGATATGCTGGAATTACCGTAGCTTTCCATTTGCTTTTTTGTAGCCATTTACATTCCCTACCTAAATTGCAATAGTAATCCATATTAAATCTATTTTATTATACGCAAAACCGGAAAGAAAGTCAAGAAAGGGACCCTGTTTCGCTCTCTTCCCGCTCTGCTGCAAATACGATAGCGCACAAACCGTCCAATAAAGACCCCCAAATTCCCTCTCCCGGGAAGTTCTTCTCTGAGAAGTATATCATGAAACGAATATTATTTATCGTTTATCATTAAATATTTGTTGACAAACATATCCCCCTATGCTATATTGAAGGTACAAATCAAAAGGAGGTATCTACCATGAAAAGTGTAACCAGGACCGCATCCGTTTTGGACAAATTTTTACATATCGTATCCATTGCCATCAGGATCGCTTCCGTCTCCCTGATAATAGGACTGGGCATCCTGGCCGCAGGCTTTCTGTTTGATCTGCCCCCGCATGTGATTGGCACCGGCTACAATCACGCAGACCTGGGCTTTGTCACTTTCACTGTTGCGGAAAACTATCTGCCGGATCACCGGATCATCTGGTGCGAAGTTGCCATGGAAATCATCCTCGCTCTGATCTGCATGATCCCCGCACACCTCAGTGTGAAAGCCATCCGCAACATTCTTGCCCCCATGAAGAACGGCGAACCCTTCCACAATACCGTCAGCACCAACCTGAAAAAACTGGCAAACTACAGCTTTGCACTGGGCATCGGGCTGAACCTGCAGAAAATCATCAGCAATATTTTCCTGGTGAAAGCCTACGACCTGCATCTGCTGCTTCTCAGCGAAAAAATCAGTCATGTGGATTTCATGTTTGTCTTTGATCTCAGTTTCCTGGTGATTTTCGGCGTTCTGCTTCTGCTGAGCTACATCTTCCGCTATGGCGAAGAATTACAGCAGCTGTCTGACGAGACGTTGTAAGGAGGTTCACCATGCCCATTATCTTGCGTCTTGACCGGGTCATGGCGGACCGGAAAATGTCCCTGAATGAGCTGTCCGAAAAAGTGGGTGTTTCCAATGTCAACCTCAGTAAACTAAAAACCGGCAAGGTCAGCGCCGTCCGGTTTTCCACCTTGGAAGCCATCTGTGAAGCCCTGAACTGCCAGCCGGGGGATATTCTGGAATACAAGAAGGAAGAATGACCGGTATTTTTGTATTTTCCTCTTGTTTTTTTTATTATCTGCGGTTATAATAGCGGAAGAATTCCAAAGGAGGTCCTATAAATGGCTGTTAGAATCGAAAAAGAAACCATTATCGGTGAGGTTCTGGACATCGCCCCCCATGCCGCTCCCTTGTTTATGGCCATCGGCATGCACTGCCTTGGCTGACCTGCTTCCCGCGGCGAGACCGTGGAAGAGGCCTGTATGGTCCATGGCATTGACTGCGATTCCTTCCTGACCCAGCTGAATTATTTTCTGGAAGCCTACGAAGAGAACGTATAATAAACCGGCTCTGCCATCCCGGGTTCCCGCCGGGATGGCAGTCTTTTCATATTCAAGATATTAAGATATAAGATACGAGATATAAGATATTCTTCAATTGAGTCTATCTTGTATCTCCGTATCTCATAGCAAGGAGAATTCCTATGAAACTACCCCTTTCCTCCCGGCTTTTGGCCTGCTGCCAGTTTGTCCATCCCGGCGACCGGGTGGCCGATATCGGCTGCGACCACGGATACCTGGGCATCCATCTGCTGCAAACCGGAATTGCATCCAGTATGATCGAGGCTGATATCAACCGCGGCCCCCTGGAAGCAGCCCTGCGCAATGCGGCCAAATTCGGCGTCAAGGATAAAATGACCTTCCACCTGTCCGACGGTCTGACCCGGATCCCCCGGGATTTTGACTGTATGGTCTGCGCCGGTATGGGTGCCGACACCATCATGTCCATTATTCACCATGCCTCCGACTGGCTGAAAGACAGCAAATACCGTCTGATCCTCCAGTGCCAGAGCAAACGGCCGGAGCTGCGGCAGTGGCTCTACGACGAAGGTTTCCGAATCAACCGGGAAACCCTGGCCAAAGATGGCAAATTCGTCTATTCCATCATGGAGGTAGTCTATGATCCCGGCCATCCCATCACACCGGCCCAAACATACATTACACCTCAGCTGCTGGAGGACAATCATCCCCTGCTGCCGGAATATTATGAACGGGTGAAAAGTGGCGTAGAGCTGACCATCTTCGGTCTGAAACGCGCCGGGGACGACCGTCTGCCGGTCTATGAAAACATATTGCATGATTTGACTGCAATGGAGGAACAAATTTATGGCAACCGCAGCTGATATTTTGAATTTCGTGGAATCCCTGGCCCCCCGGTATATGAAGTGCGACTGGGACAACGTGGGGCTGCTCTGCGGCCGCAGGGACAGAGAAGTGAAAAAGATCCTGGTGGCACTGGATCCTTTCCGTTCTGTCATTGCCGAGGCCATCGAAATCGGGGCCGACTGCATTGTAACACACCATCCCCTGATCTTCCGCAATCCTCTGATGGCTGTCAATGAGGACACAGAAGCCGGGCAGTGTGTGCTGACCCTGATCGAACACGGTATTGTAGCCATCAACGCCCACACCAATTTCGATCTGGCTCCCGGAGGCATCAACGATGTGCTGGCCCGGACCCTGGGCCTTTCGGATATCGAGGTCATCCACCCCGAAGGGGAAGATGCCGAAGGCCGGCCCTATGGCCTGCTGCGCTGCGGCACCATTGATGAGATTTCCCTCAAAGCTTTTCTTGCGGGTGTGAAGGCGCATCTGAACTGCGATGGTCTTCGCTATGTGGATGCGGGAAAGCCTGTGCGGAAGGTGGCTGTGGGCGGCGGCTCCTGTGCGGATGAAATGGCGGAAGCCCTGGCTGCCGGGTGCGATACCTTCGTCACCGCTGACGTGAAGTACAACCAGTTCCGCACTGCTTTCGAACTGGGACTGAACCTGATCGACGCCGGTCATTTCCATACCGAAAATCCCGCCATGCCTGTGCTGGCTGAAAAGCTGAAAGCCGCGTTCCCCGATACCGAAGTTATTTTCTCCGAAAATCACGCAGACTGCATGAATTTCTTCGTATAAGTGTTGATTTTTGGAAAACTCTCTGATAAAATAGATACGCTGTTTTTTAGATCACTTACGAAGGGAAGATAATATAATGTCCGGACATTCCAAATGGCATAATATTCAGAAAACCAAGGGCGCACAGGACGCCAAGCGCGCTGCTGCCTTTACCAAGATCGCTAAGGAACTGATCGTTGCCGTCAAGGAAGGCGGCGGCATCACCGATCCTGCCAACAACTCCCGTCTGGCAACCGTCATTACCAAGGCCAAGGCTGCCAACATGCCCAACGACAACATCAAGCGCTGCCTGGAGAAGGCTGCGGGCGGTGCCGGCGGCG
>JAFQTF010000032.1 GCA_017409205.1 Oscillospiraceae bacterium
GACCTCGATTGCATTTATTATCAGCATAGTCATTGAAGAGAGTGCAGCACAAAGAATGTCCTCGCCTGAATCGGCAAATCCCGTGTGACCCTGCTCCTCAAAGCCGTAAAACACACCGTCGGTCTTATAAAAGATGATTTTTGTCATACCTTACGCGTTGATCTTGTCAATCTGAACCTTCGTGTAGAACTGACGATGGCCGATCTTCTTCTTCTCGTTCTTCTTGGGCTTGTACTTGAAGACGGTGATCTTCTTGGCCTTGCCATTCTTAACGACCTTAGCCTCGACTGCTGCACCCTCAACAACGGGAGCGCCGATCTTGGTGTTCTCGCCGTCCAGGATAGCCAGAACCTGCTCGAACTTCACGGTAGCGGCTTCCTCAGCACCCAGCTTCTCGATGTACAGGACATCGCCCTCAGCCACGGTGTACTGCTTGCCACCGGTCACGATAACTGCTTTCATTTCTAAATTCACCTACTTTATATTGTGTAGTCTCGCTCTGGAGGCGTGCTGCGGGCAGCAACTTAAAAGCCCCTTTGATGCGGCCCGATTATTTTAGCATCTGATACACAAATTGTCAAGGCGTTTTTTGTACTTTTTCTTGCGTTTTTCTTACCAATTTGATATACTGAGTAGGCATTCCTTATGTTTATTTTCACCTGTTTTCGAGGTAGTATATGAAGCGACTCTTTGCACTCCTGTTGGCCCTGTCCCTGCTGCTCAGCGGCTGCGCCAAACCTCTGGAGCAAACCTTTTTTGCCATGAACACTGTTATGACGGTTCAGATCTGGGGAAAGGATTCCGAAACAGCCTTCGGCCAAATCTTCACCAAGCTGCATGATCTGGAAACCAGCTGGTCTGCCACTTCGGAAGATTCCATTCTCTGGCAGCTGAACAACGGCAATGCGCTGTTTCAGCTGGAAGCAGGACAGGCAGCCCTGCTGCACTCCGCAGAGGAACTCAGCGAACTGACCGGCGGCGCCTTTGATCCCAAGATGCGCTGTGTCAGTGAAGCCTGGGGCTTTTATAACGATGAGCACCGCATCCCCACCCAGGAGGAGATCGACGCTGCCATGGCAGATCCCCAGTGGGATCTGGGCGGTGCCATGAAGGGCTACGCCGGCCGTGCCTGTGTTGCCCTGCTGGACAAGCTGAATATTGACCGGGCCCTGCTGAATCTGGGCGGAAATATCCAAACCTACGGTAAAAAAGCTGACGGGACTCCCTGGCAGGTAGGAATCCAGAATCCCGACGGCGGCGACTATCTGGGCATTTTGTCAGTCACAGGCACCATGGCGGTAGTGACCTCCGGAGATTACCAGCGTTATTTTGAGGTGGATGGGGTAAGATATCACCACATTCTGGACCCGGAAACCGGGTATCCTGCCGATTCTGGTCTGCGCAGTGTCACTGTTATCTGCGAAGATGGTCTGACTGCCGACTGCCTCTCCACCGCCCTGTTTGTCATGGGATTGGAAAAGGGCAGCGATTTCTGGCGGGAATGCGATGATTTTGAAGCGGTGTTCATCACCACCGATGGTACCATTTTCGCAACAGAGGGCGCCAACCTCTCCGGATGCGCATACGAGGTGATCGCAAAATGAAAACCAAATACTGGATCGCCCTTCTGGCTGTCATTCTGGTGGTCTGTCTGGGATGCAGCATTCCCCTGCTGATCCCCGGAGAAGCTGCTGCCTACGCAGAGATCATCAGCGATGGTCAGGTGATGCATGTGGTGGATCTGAAAATCGACCGGGAGATCCATATTACCACAGACAGGGGCGGCAGCAATACTGTCACTGTCAGTGACGGAAAGATCGGCGTTACGGCGGCCAACTGCCCGGATCACTATTGCATGGACAGAGGCTTCTGCAGCAGCGGTGCCCAGATCGTCTGCCTGCCCAACAAACTGGTCATCCGGTTCATAGGCAGCCAGAGCGTGGATACCGTTGTCGGATAAAATCGAAGATTTCAAAAAAAGTTCTTGACAAATCCGGGTTTCCTGTGTATATTAAATGAGTGCTTCGGCGAAAGCACTTATGGACGATTAGCTCAGCTGGCTAGAGCATCCGCTTGACGTGCGGAAGGTCATAGGTTCGAGTCCTATATCGTCCACCACTTAATTTTATATGATGGACGATTAGCTCAGCTGGCTAGAGCATCCGCTTGACGTGCGGAAGGTCATAGGTTCGAGTCCTATATCGTCCACCAAAAACCATACCTTTCGGTGTGGTTTTTCTTTTTGGTAAGGTATTGGACTCGAACCCATCTAAATGCAACACCCCGGTGGGGTGTTGCTCGATTCCGGCTCGACGGAATCGACTCTTTAATATATTCGAGTCCTATATCGTCCACCAAAAGGAAACCACACCTTACGGTGTGGTTTTTCTTTTTGGTGAGCCATTGGACTCGAATCCACTTAAATACACCCCCCGGTGGGGTGTTGCTCAATTCCGGCCCGACGGAATCGACTCTATAATATATTCGAGTCCTATATTGCCCCCTTTCATTTCTCAAAGTCCGCCGACAGCCCTCCGGACTGCCAGCAGCATTTCCTTTTTCCAGAAATAGAATTATCCCCCGGTGCCTACTGTACACCGGGGGAAGGAAACAGGAAGAAAAAAATTCTATTCATCATCACAAATCACAAATTACGCTGTTAAGCCTCAGCAAGCGCTTCTTTCAGGAAATCATCAATATGATCGCCGTGATTGGGCACAACAATAGAACCCAGTGCTTTTCCCCTGTCGTACAGCACCAGAGTCGGTACCACCTCGATCCGTTCCTCCATAGCCAGCATATAGTCCCGGTCGATGTTCACCTGTCCCACCAGAAGACGATCTCCCCAACGCCCGGACACACGCTTCAGTGCAGGCTGAAGCCGACGGCAATAGCCACATTCAGCAGAGCAGAAAGCGACCAGCACCGGCACGCTACTGCCGGATGTACAGATCTGGAACAGTTCGCGATTCATCTGAATCATATCCTCACTCCTTTCTTTTCTTGCAGTATACCGTTTTTATTCAGATTTGTCCGTGATATGGTCACATTTCCGTTTGACATCTTCCTCTGAGTTCGCTATAGTAAACACAAAGGAGGGAATTCCATGGATAAGGATTTTCAGCAATATTTCCCCATCTGGGACCGACTGACCGCGGAACAGCAGGATCGGATCGCCCAGGTCACCGAATTCCGGAAGATCAAAAAAGGCACTGTCATCCATGATGGCAGTCCCGACTGTCTGGGTATGCTTTTGGTGCACAGCGGTCAGCTGCGGGCCTATATGCTGTCGGAGGAAGGCCGGGAAGTCACCATCTGCCGCTTCTTCGAGATGGATATCTGTCTGTTCTCCGCCGCCTGCGTCATGCCCAATATGCAGTTCGACATCTTCATCGAAGCAGAAAAGGACACCACGCTTTGGGTTATTCCTGCCTGTCTCTACAAAAATCTGATGGATGAATCTCTGGTGATCTCCAATTACTCCCATGATCTCATCACCAATCATTTTTCCGAGCTGATGTGGCTCATGGAGCAGATCATGTGGAAGAGTTTCGATAAACGGCTGGCCAAATTCCTGCTGGAAGAATCCGCGCTGGAAGAATCCGATTCCCTGAAGATCACCCACGAAAAGATCGCCAACCACATGGGCACCGCCCGGGAGGTAGTTACCCGGATGCTACGCTACTTCCAGGGTGAAGACATGGTGCGTCTGACCCGGGGTACTGTAGACATCAGAGACCGCAAGCGGCTGGAAAAACTGGCTTACGGATAAAGCAAATCCCCGCCATCGGCGGGGATTTTATTTTGCTTACAACGCTGACAAGATCTGCTGCTTGCCCCGGGCGCCAACCATTTTGTGGGCCACCTGGCCGTCCTTCAGAACCATCATGGTGGGGATACTGAAGACCCGGAACTGTTTGGCCAGCTCCCGTTCCTCCTCCACATTGACCTTGCAGACCTTGATATCGGGACGTTCCCGGGCAATCTCATCCAGCAGAGGGCTGACCATCCGGCAGGGGCCGCACCAGGGTGCCCAGAAATCCAGCAGAACCTTCTTTTCACTGCGGATCACTTCGTCTTCAAAACTGTGCTTCGTAATGTTGATAGGTGCCATATGCATCGCTCCTTTGCTTTTCTTTTTTTCTGGTTGTATCATACCCTTTTTTTCAAAAAAATTCCGTGATAAAGTCACTATACATTCCCTGGTTTTTTCGCTATAATACATATGAACAATGATAAAGGAGCCTGCACTATGACTATTACAAAGGATATCCGTTACATCGGCGTCAATGACCATCAGATCGACCTGTTCGAGGGTCAGTACGTTGTTCCCAACGGCATGGCCTACAATTCCTATGCCATCCTCGATGAGAAGATCGCCATCATGGACACTGTGGACAAGAATTTTACCCACGAATGGATGGACAATATCCAGAGCGTTCTGAACGGCCGGAAGCCTGACTATCTGGTGGTGCAGCATATGGAGCCCGACCACTCCGCCAACATCGATAAATTTCTGACTCTGTACCCTGAGGCTGTGGTAGTAGCCTCTGCCAAGTCCTTTGCCATGATGCAGAATTTCTTCGGCACTGACTATGCGGATCGCCGGATCGTAGTGGGTGAGGGAAGCACCCTGTCCCTGGGCAAGCATGAGCTGACCTTCGTCACTGCTCCCATGGTGCATTGGCCTGAGGTCATCGTCACCTACGACGCATACGACAAGGTTCTGTTCTCTGCTGACGGATTCGGCAAATTCGGTGCTCTGGATGCAGAGGAAGATTGGGCCTGCGAAGCCCGCCGTTACTACATCGGTATTGTGGGCAAATACGGCGTTCAGGTGCAGAATCTTCTGAAAAAAGCTGCCGGTCTGGATATCCGGATCATCGCCCCCCTCCATGGCCCTGTGCTGACAGAAAACCTGGGCTATTACATCAACCTGTACGATATCTGGTCCTCCTACCGGGTGGAAAGCGAAGGCATCGTCATTGCCTATACCTCTGTCTACGGCAACACAAAGGCCGCTGTGGAGCTGCTGGCTGAAAAGCTGAAGGAAAAGGGCTGCCCCAAGGTGGTCGTCAATGATCTGGCCCGCTGCGATATGGCAGAAGCTGTAGAGGATGCCTTCCGTTATGGCAAGCTGGTTCTGGCAACCACCACCTACAATGCCGACATTTTCCCCTTCATGAAAGAATTCATCCACCATCTGACGGAGCGGAACTTCCAGAACCGTACCATTGGTCTGATGGAAAATGGCTCTTGGGCCCCTCTGGCTGCCAAGGTCATGCGTAAGATGCTGGAAAGCAGCAAGAATCTGACCTTTACCGAGACCACTGTCAAGATCCTCTCCGCCCTCAGCGATGACAGCCGGGCACAGATCGATGCCATGGCGGAAGAACTCTGCCGGGACTATCTGGCACGGCAGGATGAAACCGCCAACAAGAACGATCTGACCGCACTGTTCAACATCGGCTATGGCCTGTACGTGGTCACTTCCAACGATGGCGTCAAGGACAACGGTCTCATCGTCAACACCGTTTCCCAGGTGACCAATACCCCCAACCGGGTCGCCGTTACCATCAGCAAAGAAAACTATTCCCATCATGTGATCCGCAAAACCGGCATCATGAATGTGAACTGCCTGGATGAATCCGCCCCCTTCTCTGTGTTCCAGCACTTCGGATTCCAGAGCGGGCGCACTGTAGACAAATTCGCCGGCTGTGAAGATCTGCGCAGCGACAACGGTCTGCGGTTCCTGCCCCGGTACATCAACTCCTTCATGAGCCTGAAGGTGGAGCAGTACGTGGATCTGGACACCCATGGTATGTTTATCTGCTCCGTTACGGAAGCCCGGGTTATTTCTGACCGGAATACCATGAGCTACACCTATTACATGGACAATGTCAAGCCCCAGCCGGAGACGGACGGCAAGAAGGGCTTTGTCTGCAAGATCTGCGGCTGGGTATACGAAGGTGATTCCCTCCCCGATGACATTATCTGCCCCCTGTGTAAGCATGGCGCTGCCGATTTTGAATCTATCGCATAAAGCTGCTTTCCCGGTCTGCTGAAACGCAGACCGGGAATTTTATTTTGTAATGAATCTTGTACATTTCAGCACTGTTTGCTATAATTGCCATGAACGTTCCTTTGTATCAGGAGAATTATCATGGATTACCGTATTTTGATGGAATTGGCGTCCCAGCTTGGCACCCGGCTGGCGGTGGCCGGTGCCGAAACTTACCGTGTTGAGGAAAGCATCGTCCGGGTTCTGGCCGCTTATGGTTTGGATTCCCGAGTCTACTCCGTTCCCAACAGTCTTTTCATCACCATTATGGTGCCCGGTCAGCTTCCCATCACCCAGCTGTGCCGGATGAAGCACATCGGGACTGACCTGGATGCTGTGGAAAAATACAACAATTTCAGCCGGGCCATCTGCGAGAAAAAGCCTGATCCCAAAGTGGCTCTCCAGTGGCTGGAAGAAACAGACAGGGCAAGACAGGCCTATTCCTTCCCAAAGGTTCTGCTGGGCCATATTCTGGTGGCCTGCGGACTGTGCGTGTTTTACGGCGGCGCATATTCCGACGTGATCTGCGCCGGTCTTTGCGGTCTGTTTCTGGGGCTCTTCAGCCGTTTTCTGGGAAAATACAATTCCAATGCCTTCTTCCAGAATATCGCCTCCGGCTTTGCCATGGCGCTTTTTGCCTACCTGCTGGCGGCCGCAGGAATGTCCCGGAACATCGACACCTCCGTCATCGGCACGCTGATGCTTCTGGTGCCGGGTCTGCTGTTTACCAACTCTCTCCGGGACATCATCTTCGGTGACATCAATTCCGGTGTCAACCGTATCGTCACGGCTATCCTCATTGCCGCTGCTGTGGCGCTGGGTACTGCTGCCGCGTGGAATACCGCCCAGTATCTCTGGGGCATCCCTCCCGTCCCGGCACCCCTGACTCACTCCCCCCTCATCACCTGTACCGGAACCGCTGTGGCCTGCACCGGCTTTCTGTATGTGTGGAACATCCATGGTGCCGGCAAATGGGTCTGTCCCGTGGGCGGATTCCTGACCTGGGCTGTCTTCTGTTTTGCCAAGGAATTGGGATTCGGATATGCCATGTGCTGCCTGTTCGGCACCATCTTTGCCGCAACGTATGCCGAAGTAATGGCCAGAGTCCGCAAATACCCTGCCATCTCCTATTTGGTCATCGGTCTGATCTCCCTGATTCCCGGCTCCAACATTTACTACACCGCCCAGCAGGCAGTCCAGGGCAATATGGACCGCTTCATTCAGGAAGGTACTCTGCTTGTGGTAACTGCCGGTGTCATGGCCGTAGGCATCATTCTGGTCTCCTCCGCCGCCAGAATCATTCACCCCATCCATCCGCCCATCAAAAATGCTTCCAAATAACAAAACCCGGCCACAGGCCGGGTTTTCTGTTTGACTTCAATCATCGATCTTACCGCCGCAGAACTGGCAGAATTCTGCTTCATTCCGGCCCAACTGCCTGCCGCAGTGGGGACATTTGTTCCAGAGAAAGTGAGGGATCAGACAGGAGAAGGCCACCACCGCGCCGGGAATCATCAGCGGCTCAAAAACATAGGATCCCAGCACCATGCATAGACCAATCAGAATCAGCATATCCCGCAGTCTTTGTGCTTTTCTGACATCCATAAGCGTACCTCCATGATCGTTTTTTTTATTATACCATAGCCACTTTCTTTCCGCAAGAGCAAGCAACGCTGCTCCACAATCCATTAGATTGAATTTTTCCATGTAAGGTTCAAATGGGTCCCATCTCCGCTCAATTTTACAGATGTTACTTTCTTGTCGCTGAACAAGAAAGTAACCAAAGAAGTCAGCATAGGGGAGGCGCTGTCCGCGAAGCCTATCGTAGCTTCTGCTTTAATCCGCCTTTTTACCCCGGCTTCGAGCCGCCCTCCCCTATGTACCCCTTCCGGCGCTAGTCGAACCCCCGGCTGTGGTCGGAACAATCTAGAGTCACCATCAGCAGAACGAATATACCGCTGGTAATCGTCAAGAATCTCGATCAAATCCAGTCCTTCGACGGGGGCCGGGTGAGGGTCTGGGGGAGGGCGGCTCAAAGTCGGGGTAGAAGTGTTGACAAATAGAGGCAGTAACGAAAGGCTTTGTGGTCAGCGCCTCCCCCAGCCGCTTTCTTTGGTTCGTTTCTTGTGCGGACACAAGAAATGAACACCTAACAGATCTTCGAGAAGAACTTATATAACAATATTTTCTTACTTTCTTTATTTAAAAGAATATGAAAACCGCCCCTGTTTACACAGGGGCGGTAATGTTATGCAGTTTGAAGCAGATTATGCCTCGTGCTCCACGTGGAGCAGGTGGTGGGACTTGTGGCCCAGAGGCTTCTCCAGGTACTCGGTGTACAGAGCCTGAACATCAGGGTTCTCGTGGGAGAAGCGGACGGCTGCTCTGGCATCCAGGTTCCACAGCTTGTCGCCGCGGGGGCCTGCCAGTTCCTTACCCTCATGGATGGGCTGTCCGCCGCCGCCTGCGCAGCCGCCGGGACATGCCATGACTTCCACGAAGTGGTAGTCCACTTCCTTCTTGTCGATGGCTTCCATCAGCTTTCTGGTGTTGCCCAGACCGCTGACGACAGCAACCTTAACGGTGCCGGCGCCGGGAACAGAGAAGGCAGCTTCCTTCCAGGGCTTGTTGCCGCGGACTTCCACGAAGGTATCCGCATCGGGGTTCTGGCCGGTGACCAGGTAGTAGGCGCTGCGCAGAGCTGCATCCATAACACCGCCGGTGGCGCCGAAGATCACGGCTGCGCCGGTACCGGTACCCAGGGGGCTGTCGAATTCAGCCTCGCCCAGATCCTTGGGAACCAGCATGTCGGACTTGAACAGACGGGTCATTTCGCGGGTGGTCAGAACGATGTCCACATCGGGATCGCCGCAGGCAGACTTCATGCCGGGCAGGTCCTTCTCAGCCTTCTTGGCGGAGCAGGGCATGATGGAGACAACGCACATCTTCTTGGGATCGATGCCCTTCTTCTCAGCAAAGTAGCTCTTGGCGACGGCGCCGAACATCTGCTGGGGAGACTTGGCAGTGGACAGGTTCTTGACATAGTCGGGGTACTGGCTCTTGATGAAGCTGACCCAGCCGGGGCAGCAGGAGGTAAACATGGGCCAGCTGTACTCATCGGCGTGAGTGAAGCGGTGCAGGAACTCGCTGCCCTCTTCCATGATGGTCAGGTCAGCAGTGAAGTTGGTGTCGAAGACGTAATCGAAGCCAATGGCCTTCAGGGCAGCCACCATCCGGCCGGTAGTAGCCATTTCAACAGGCAGGTTGAAAGCTTCTGCCCATGCTGCACGGACAGCGGGAGCAACCTGGATCACGGTGGTAATCTCGGGATTTGCCAGAGCCTTCAGGACTTCCTTGGTATCGTCCCGGGCAGTCAGAGCGCCGGTGGGGCAGTGGGTGACACACTGGCCGCAGAAGGTGCAGTCGGTGTCCTTCAGCTTCCGGTTCAGGCTGACATCCACAGTGGTGCGGCCGCCGGTGCCGGCAACGTCCCAGATGTGCATGCCCTGGATCTTGTCACAGACCTGAACGCAGCGCATGCACTTGATGCACTTGCCGGCGTCGCGGACGATGGGGGTATCGAAGCTCAGCTTGGAGCGCTCGGGTTTGTTGTCATAGGGCTGAGTGTGGATATTCAGAGCACGAGCCATGGTCTGCAGCTCACAGTTGCCGCTGCGAATACAGGTGGTGCACTCGGACTTGTGCTGGGACAGCAGCAGGTGCATATTGGTGCGTCTTGCTTCCCGGACACGGGGGGTATTGGTATGGACAACCATGCCCTCCAGAACGGTGGTATTGCAGGAGGGAACTAGACGGTTGGTGCCTTCCACTTCCACAACGCACATACGGCATGCGCCGATCTCATTGATTTCCTTCAGGAAGCACAGATGGGGAATGGGAATACCAGCCTTCTCGGCGGCTTCCAGAATGGTTGTACCCTTGGGCACGCTCAGTTCGCGGCCATCAATAATGAAATTTACCATTTGTCGACACGACCTCCCTTAAAGATTCCATAGCCAAAGTGGTCACAGCGCAGGCAGCGGGAAGATTCCTTGGTTGCCTCTTCACAGGTCATGCAGTGCTCCATGCAGGCGAAGTCATTCTTACGCTCAGCAGCTGCACGCTCACGGCAGTTCACGCGGCCTCTGGGGTTGAGATCGGTGCTGCGGGGAGTGGGAACTTCCACGTCCACGGAGATCTCATGATTGAAGCCCAGGTATTCGTCAATGTTGGCAGCAGCGGCCTTACCGGCAGCAATGGCACGGATGACGGTTGCAGGACCGGTGACGCAGTCGCCGCCGGAGAACACAGCTTCCAGACCGGTCTTGGTGTCGGTGCCGGCAACGATGGTGCCGCCCCGCTTGACCTTCAGGCCGGCATCTTCAAATGCCTTGTACTCGATGGCCTGACCGATGGCAACGATGACGATATCTGCAGGGATCCGGACAGGATCCATGGATGCGGTGTTGGGACGGGGACGGCCAGCCTTGTCCATCTCGCCGATGATCTGGGGCTGTGCCCACAGAGCGGCAGCATTGCCCTCTGCGTCCACTTCGATCTTCAGAGGAGCGTGCAGGGTCAGGACCTCAGCGCCCTCAGCGATGGCGCCTTCCACTTCCTCTGCCTGTGCAGTCATGTCCTCCTGACGGCGGCGGTAGACACAGGTAACGGTCTTTGCGCCCAGACGGACAGCGCTGCGGGTGCAGTCCATGGCCACGTTGCCGCCGCCGATGACTGCCACGTTCTTACCGGAGAAGTCAGGCATTTCGTCGTTGCCGATGCCGCGCAGCATCTCAACAGCGGAGATAACGCCCTTGGCATCCTCGCCTTCGATGCCAACCTTCTTGTCGGTGTGAGCGCCGATGGCAACATAGACAGCGTCGAAGTTGTTCTTCAGTTCCTCGAAGGAGATGTCCACGCCGATCTTGGTCTCGGTGTGCACTTCAATGCCCAGGGACAGGATGGAAGCAATTTCCTCATCCAGCTTCTCTCTGGGGTAGCGGTAGCTGGGGATGCCGTAGCGCATCATGCCGCCCAGCTTCTTGTGCATATCATACACAGTGACCTTGTGACCCATCAGAGCCAGGTAGTAGGCAGCAGTCAGACCGGAGGGACCACCGCCGATGACAGCCACGGTCTTACCGGTGGATTCGGCACAAGCGGGATTGGCCACGTCACCGGCCATATCCACAGCGTAGCGCTTCAGGCCACGGATGTTGATGGCACCGTCCACCATGTTGCGGCGGCAGCGCTTCTCGCAGGGATGCTCGCAGATGTAGGCGCAGGACACGGGGAAGGGATTGTCCTTGCGGATTAGCTTGATGGCATCGGCGCAGCGGCCTTCGTTGACCAGAGCCACATAACCGGGGATATCCACACCGGCGGGGCACTTGGCCACACAGGGGACTGCATCCTCCAGTCCGCCCAGGCAGCGGCCGTTCTTCACATGCTCTTCAAAGTCATCGCGGAATGCTACCAGAGCATTCAGAACCAGCTGACCGGCGTCCATACCGATGGCGCAGTCTGCAGAGTCCACAACGACCTGTGCAGTGGTCTTGATGCGGTCCAGGATATCTTCATCCGGTTCGCCATCCAGCACCTCACGGATCATACGGGACAGCTGCTCCAGACCGATACGGCAGGGAACACACTTACCGCAGGTCTGCGCCTGGCACAGATTCAGGAAGTTCAGAGTCATGTCAACGGGGCACAGGCCGGGAGGGTTGGCGTTGATCCGGCGCTCCATGCTGCTGTAGATCTGCTCAACAACTGCCTGAGTCTGAGCGGGCATTTTTACTTCAAGTCTGCTCATAACAAAATCATACCTTTCCTAAGATTTACCAATTATCGTTTTCCTATTGTACAGCCACTTGGCGAAAATTGCTGGTGGTAAAAAAATAGTTGTCAGGGGCATCCCTTGACGAGTTTATGCTACCATAAACCACCTGTTTTTGCAACTGTTGCTCATTGCTAACTGAAAGGTTTTTTGTTTTTTTGTCAGATTTATCTAAAAAGGCAATCCTTGGCTCCGGGACAATTCCTTTTGTTTTGGTGCAAAATGACCAGTGTATTTTATGCACTGAAAAAGCATATTTTTTCTCCGAATTCGATAGAAAATGACCGATATTCATTTGTCAAAGTTTGGAAGTTCTGAAATTTCCTTTCCTCCCGAAAAAGGCCGAAACGATGCTGGACAAGACCACGGTTCTCTGGTATGATGACAACAGAAAAAAGACAAACGGAGGTATCCCATGGAAACAAGAGTTGCCGTCATGAGCATAATCGTGGAAAATCCGGAGGCTGTTGAGCGGATCAATGCCCTGCTCCATGAGTTTGGAGAATATATCATCGGCCGCATGGGCCTCCCCTACCGCAAGCGCCATATCAGCATTATCTCCATCGCTCTGGATGCACCGCAGAACACCATTGCCGCTCTGGCCGGCAAGATCGGCAGTCTGTCCGGTGTCAGCGTCAAGACTGCCTACTCCAGCGTGATTGGAAGCGACTGATCCCCGCAACACAGAAAAAGCCACGGCAAGGCTGACGCCTGCCGCGGCTTTTTTTATATCGTTTTCTGGAAGTTCAGCAGATAGCGTTTTTTGTATTTTACCTGCACATACCGCATGACTTTGTTATAGTACAGCGGATTGGCCGCGCCTCCCAGAACACCCACCACCGGCATGCCCTGAATGAACTTCAGCAGCAGCATATCCACAGCAAATACATTTGATGTGGCCCGGATCTGGGCCTGAAACTCCTCTTCAGAAATGTCCTCCTCCGATTTCAGAAGCCAGTCGTTGACCTCCTTATTCCGGCGGAACCAGTCTTCTCCCGTGCTTAAGGAGGCTGCCATCATCTTCAGGATCAGCATCTGCTCAAACCGGGATTCATAGTCAAAGCCGTAGTGCAGGGCCGTCTCGTACACACCCCGGAGAACGGTGGTCAGAAACAGCACAATATCCGGCATTCCCACGCCCAGCGCCCCCAGACCGATGCCTTCCACCGTGGTCAGCACGATGTTCAGTTGGCTGGAGCGTTTGGCGCTTTTGTGCATCTGCTTCATGTCCTTGCGGCTGCCGCGGATCTGGAATGCTGCATTCCGGATGGCGTGATTGTCGGAAAGGTTCTTCTTTTTAAAGGTCATTTCCAGGATCTTTCTGCCGTACTGGAACACCAGTGAGAAGGCCTTGCAGAAAGCGCTGTTCAGTCCCTCATATACCTTCGCCGGAACTTTCTGCTCCAGCGCGGTTTTCCAGCCCGGAACCTTTGCCTTGACTGCGGTTTTCATCAGCTTGTCTTCCTGCCTCTGCACCGCCGCAAATTCCCTGTTGATTGTTTTAAGATGTTTTTTGTCCATAGCGATCACCGGTGAGCCAAATCATACTCCAGGAATTCCGGGGTTTTGCTCCAGTACCGGATACCCCAGTTTTCAAAATCCCACTGCTCCATGTAATGGTTGCACTCGTAATCCACATACCAGAGCTTTCCTGCATTTACCACAAAATTTGTAGGGAAATAGTCGATATTCGTGTTGGCCGGATACAGCAGGCGGCACATTTGTTCCATCTGCCGTAAAAAATCCGGCTCCATCCGATCCTGTTTCACATAATCATAAATTGTATTGCCTGGGATGTACTCCTTCAGGATCCGTTCCTGGACCCGGTCTGCCTCCAGAAGCCGGGGCATGGGGATCCCGATGGCAAGCAAATGCTGATAGTCGTTCAGTTCTGAAGCCATTTTATCCCCGAACTGATAATAATCACAGGGCTCATGATGAATCTGCTTCAGCACATATTCCCTTTGGCCATCCGTCACCAGCCAGGAATAGCCGCCTTTTCCCTTCCCCAGCAGTTTCAGCGGCGTGAAGGACCTTCCGTTGACTGTCATAGGCTCCATTTTCAGTTTCCTCCCTGGGATGTTCTGCTGCCGAAGAGGGCCGATGCGTGCTTCCTCTCCGCCGATACAGCCAGACAGCGGATCATCACCGTCAGCATCAGAATATCCAAAAGCGCTGCGCCCATCATACAGTAGGCAAACACAGCCTGTCCGCCATGGCGCTGCACATAATACTCCATATATCCCGCCAGGCCAAAGCAGGCTGCCAGTCCAGTCCACAGCATGAGATACCACTTCTTCCAGCCGCCGGCACGAACCAGCCGAAGGGAAAACACAACCGCGCCGACTGCCAGCGCCAATGCTCCCAGTACCTGCACCACACTGACAAAACCGTTGCTGCGAAAATACAGGGAATCATACCGGGTACTGTCCAGGAGCACCTGAGACGCACCATAAAAAAGCAGAAACAGCAGGCAGGTATCCCCATCCTTCAGTTTTTTTCTCTGTCCGGCCAGGTAGAACACAAGCAGGCTCAGGGTAATGCCGCCTGCGGCAATGGCCTGCAGCAGGAATGTGGCAAGCCGGTATTCCGTCATTCCGGAAACCGGATTCACTCCAGGACACACCCAGGGAAACGGCAGTGTGCTTGGCAGCATCATGCCTCTGTCTGAAGCATTGAAAAATGCCCACAGGCGCCCGACAGCAATACCTGCGCCTCCGGCCAGACACATACAGTCCAAAAGTTCCGGCATATTGTTGGTCAGCCGAAGCAGACGCACCAGAATTGCCGCCAGCAGGCAGCCGCCAAAAACTCCCATCAGCGCAAAGCCGCCAGGGGTCCGCAGATCCATCGCTGCCATCAGACTATCATAGGCATCCGGCCGGCAATACCAGTGGGCCGCTCTGCCAAACAGCAGTGACAACACTATGGCCAGCGGCACGCATACCGCCGCTGCCGCTGTTTTCCCGGTTTTTCCCAGATACAGGGCAAGGAACAGACACACTGCGCCCGCAGCTGCCAGCGTCAGTATGATGGCACTCCAGTAAATCGTAATATTGTCAATCAAAAAAGCGATCCGCTCCATGGCATCAGCCTCCATCCGGTACGGCCGTGGCAAAATAAATGATATCGCTGGTTTTCCGCTGGCCGCCGTAATCCATGGGATTCATCAGTTCATTTCCGGTTACTATGGTGGCTGTCTGTCCGCCGTCCAGAGCATAAGCGGTAGTCACGCCCATGGCTGCCAGACGCCGGGCAAACTGCAGGATATCCTGTCCACCACCGCCGTTGGCGGTGACCAGCATATAGTGCAGCGGACCGATCTGGCACAGGGCCGCCCGGGAATAAGTCTCCTCGGTTTCACCAATGGTGTATTCATATTTGGCCACGCATCTGCCGTTTTCCACCAGGATCGGACCGAAGGCCAGACTGAACCGGATCCTGTTGCTCTCCACGAATGCCTCCAGATCTTCCTTTTTGTAAATTGTAAAGAAATCCTTCAGGATCAGATCTCCGTTTTCATCCACATAACAGGCATCCAGATAGGATGTTCCGGCTGCTTCCACCACACCATTGTAGACAATGTTGCCAAAACCCCGGTATGCGTAGTAATCGCCGTTGGAGGCTGTCACCGCATTGACATCGTCGGCCATTTCCGTGGCATAGTACAGTTTTCCGGAAGCATATTCTCCCCCGGACAGGAACCGGCGGAACTGAGACGGATGGGCAATTTTCACCTCTGAACAGGTAAAGGTCGTACCGCCGGTCTTATACTGCCAGGTAATGCAGAGGATGGTTTCATCCAGATAATAGGTGATTTCGCTGTCCTTCCGGATCTCCGCCTCGGGTCTGAAAATCAGCGTCTCTCCCTCCAGAAGCGTTTCTGCCTGTTCGATCACAGGTGCCAGATCTGCAGGATCATCGGTCTTTCCGTAGTTTTCCGGATTCGGTTCCGGCGCAACCATGTCTGAATCCTGAAGCCAGTACACCTTCTCTACAGCTGCAATTCCTTCCAGGGCCTCGGCAGTAATATCAATCATACGCCTGTCAAACCGGCTGACCACCGTGCTGCTTCCTGCCGGCGCCGGTCGCCGGGGCTTTGCCGTAAACAGCAGCACCGCCACCAGCAAACAGACTGTCAGCGCCAGCCCTGCCAGCACAGCAGCCGCTGTCCCCAGCCTTTGAATCATACTCTTTTTCATTGTATTCCCATTCCTATCCCACGGTCCCACCGGAAACAGCATTCAGCAGCACCTCATCGGCAGCCACCCACCACTGTCCCTGACTGTAAACCAATTGCAGCGTGACGGTCTGCCAGCAGTACCGGATATCCTCCTCCAGTGCCTGCTGCGCTGCCTGGCACAGCACCTCCTGGATCAGGTCCTGCCGGTATTCATTGTTTTCATCATAAATTTCCGAGACATCCCGGGCATTTTCCACACGCTGATTCAGCAAAACTCTGGTGCGTTCGCCCAGATGTGCCGTAACCGCCGGAAGCTCCATGCTGATGATCTTCACATCCTGGGCAAGGCCCGTATCTGTGGGATAACACGCGCCCACCAGTTCATAATCCAGGCTTTCCACATAGGCCTGCCACAGGATCTGCCCCATGGGCTCCTCCGGCTCCTGTTCCGCGCCCAGATCCGGCGTTCCATACAACATCTTTTCTGCCGCAGCATAATCGCCGCTGCACAGAGCCTCCATAACAGCCTCTGCCCGCTGAACCGCATCCCGGGGGGCGGAAAGCAGAACCGGCTCGGCATTCCGGAAATGAAGGGCCAGAAATACCGCCAGGATCATACACGCCGCTGCCAGCAGCGAAAAAAATACCGCTGTGATTTTTCTCCTCATTTCCTCACTCCTTTGGGTCATTAATATTGTATTATATCGGTTTCTGCCCAGACTGTCAATTTAAAAGGGATTCTCCTTAATAAAAACTTAACGGCACGCAAATCAGCGCTTCCCTTGAAATTAAGGTATATTCATGATAAAATAGGGGAAATTATGTGAACAACATCAGGAGACAACCGTTATGAACGAAAAACGTCGCAAGACGCTGAAAAACCTGGCCGTCCTGTTATGGGTCATTTTGGCGCTGTGCGTGGGATGGATCGTTTTTGACCAGACCGTCGACCGCAGCGGCTGGGTGGAAAAAGACGGCCAGTATTCCTACCGGGATTTCCATGGCAGAAAAATCACGGGCTGGCTGGAACTGGGTGACAAGACCTACTTTCTGAACAACGACCGCATCATGGTGACGGGCTGGCAAAAGATCGGTGCCAAACATTACTACTTTGCCGGAGATGGCGTCATGGCCACCGGCTGGCGGAATGTGGATGATAAGCGCTGTTATTTTGATCCGGATGGTGCCATGCATATCGGCTGGCTGGAGCTGGATGCCAAGCGTTACTATCTGGATGAAAACGGCGCCATGGTCTCCGGATGGCAGGAGCTGGACAACGAAACCTACTATTTCGGTGAAAACGGCGCCATGCTCTCCGGATGGAATCGGATCGCCGGCAACACCTACTATTTTGGTGAAAACGGCAGCATGACCACCGGCGAACTGGAGCTGGAAGGAAAACACTATAAATTTGCATCTGACGGTGTCCTCTTCACCGGCTGGGAAGAAACCGATACAGGTCGTCGGTTCTATTGCGATGACGGCGCGCAGGCCTTTGGATGGACAGAAATCGAAGGACAATGGTATTTCTTCCAGGAAAACGGACTGACCAAAACCGGCTGGCACACAGAAGGCGAATACAGCTACTACCTGCTGGAGGACGGATCTGCCGCTGTCGGTCCCCATCGGATCGACGGAACCATCCACTATTTCACCCCCAGAGGCATCCATGTGGTTCTGGTCAACGCCGACCATCCCGTCCCGAAATACTACGATGCCCAAATGGTGACCTATATCCCATGGCATGAAGTGGCGGAGGTTGCTCTGATGCCTCTGACAAAAATGCTGGAGGACTGCACCGCTGCCGGCTACGAATATGTATTCAATTCTGCCTACCGCAGCATTCAGGTGCAGACCGATATTCTGGTAACCCGTACCCAGGAGCATATAGACCGGGGCTATTCCGAAGAGGAAGCCTATCAGGAAGCCAGAAAAACCGTAGCCCTTCCGGGCACCAGCGAGCATCATCTGGGTCTTGCTGTGGACATCCTGAACAGCAACTCAGAAAAAAGGGCACTGGACTGGCTGAGCCAGCATTGCTGGGAATACGGCTTTATCCTGCGTTATGCCGAGGATAAGGCATCCATCACCGGCATCGTCTACGAGCCCTGGCACTTCCGGTATGTGGGTACCGAAGTCTCCATGGATATGAAGGATTCCGGACTGTGTCTGGAGGAATATCTGGGCGCCGGTGCTGTCTTTGACTCCACCATTGAATAATACCGCAAAAATCCCCTCCGGCTGGAGGGGATTTTTTCAGGTGTTTTCCGCAATTTTCTTTCTGGTCCAGTTGTCGATCTCTGCTTTCAGCTCCCGGAACCAGGGGGAAAACTGCACATTCTCTTTGCCATAATGCAGCTGCAGATCATATTCCAGCGGCAGCCAGGTGGCAATATCCGATTCATTATGCTGAATCACCGCCTCCATTTTGTCCAGCGCCTTATAGATCCTGGCCTCCAGTGTATGCTGTGCGTTCATTTCTGCCAGGAGTGCTTTCCACTCCTCCCTGTTTTCCTGGGGCATCGTGTTTACCCAGCCGGCAAACAGGTCATCCTCACGCTCTGTATCCGCATTGGTTTTGTCAAAGGTGGGGATATCTCCGGTAAAGGCCTCCCCCAGGTCGTGAATCAGACACATCCGGATGACCCTGTTCATATCCGCTTCCGGAAATTCCGGTGCGATCAGCATGGCCATCAGGGCGATACGCCAGCTGTGCTCTGCCACGCTTTCCTGACGACCAGAGGAAGTATAGCAGTGACGGGTATTACACTTCAGCTTTTCCGCCACTGACATGATCTGCAGTAATTCTGTAGGCTTCATTTTCCCTCCAACGTAATACAGGGCATGCTGACACATGCCCTGATACTGTTTCCGTTATTTTGCTGCGATGGCCTCGATCTCCACCAGCGCGCCCTTGGGCAGTGCTTTTGCGGCGAAGCAGGCACGGGCAGGACAATTCTCAGTAAAGAACTCAGAGTAAACCGCATTGACAGCAGCAAAGTTTGCCATGTCATCCAACAGGACAGTGGTCTTTACCACATCAGACAGGCTGTAACCGGCAGCTTCCAGAATGTTCTTTACATTGGTCAGGGACTGGCGGGCCTGTGTGCTGATATCTTCACCGGCAAAGGCGCCGGTGGCAGGATCCACAGGGATCTGACCGGAGACAAACAGCAGATTGCCGGCCTGAACAGCCTGAGAATAGGGGCCGATGGCAGCGGGGGCATTTTCAGTATGGATGATCTTGTTCATAGGAACACTCCTTTTCGTTTTTGTTTTATTCTATCATGCACATACCCAAAAATGCAAGTATCCCGGCCCGATAAACGGGCCGGGATTCATCAATTATGCTTCATCCGGCAGGTACCAGCCGATGTTGTTGGGAACATTTCTCTGGCTGATATAATGGTACTCTGCATCCAGCTTAGCATACCAGTCCAGCAGCGCGATGCCGTCCTGATCATAACGCCAGCCAACGCCATAGTGGTTTCCTTCCGTCACCACCCAGCAATCCGGGTGTGCTTCCGCGTAAGCCTCGATCACCTCTTCCGGAATATCATTGTTGATGGTATTCAGGTGCGTCAGATTCAGTTCTTCCAGCGGACTGATGTCCGAAATATCCGTATGGGAGATATTGACCATTTCCAGCTGAGTACATTCCCGCAGGGGTTCCAGGTCTGGTACATAGTGACATTCCACCAGCTCCAGGAACTTCAGTTCCTTGCAGTTTGCAAAGGGTTCCAGACTCTTGATTGGGGCGCCGGAAATGATAACAGCCTCCAGGCTGGTCATGCCGGAAACAAAATCACAGTAATCCAGATGCTCATTGTGGCCGATATCCATATACCGGCAGTCCTCCAGATACTGCAGTGCAGAACTGTTGTCGTCCACCAGACCATAAACCGCACGGATAACCTCTGCATCCGTCAGGGAACTGCCGCCTTCACCAAAGTAAATACGCCACACCAGCTTGGTCTGGTCCCGGTATTCCTCACGGATCTGAGCCAGAGTCTCATTATCGATGTGCTTCCAGAGCTTGTCATACGGTCCGCGGCAGTCCAGAACGAAGCGGTCGCAGTTTTCCAGCACGCTCAGCGTCAGCCGCAGCTTCTCCTGGAAATTGTCATCATCCACAGTGATCCCCTTGACAATAACTTCCTCGTCCGTGGTAGCGACAGCCACGCCGTAGAAATCAAAACTGTAGTGCAGCAGCACGCCGGGCAGAGCCTCATTCAGTGCGCTGACATCTTCCAGCGTCAGATTGCTTCCGGTGGAATTCATCAGCTGGATCTCTGTGAGCGCAGGCAGCATTGCCAGCTTTTCGGTAACGGCCTCCACTTCGCCGGAGGTCATGGCAGACAGATCCAGAACCGTGGTACTGGTATCATACTCCTTGCCCAGAATCTCCACGGTGCAGTTCACTGCCACATCAGGATAGGCCGCCGTCAGCTCCTCCATCTGTGACACGGTCAGACTGGTTTGCGGCAGGTGCAGGCTCTTCAGCTGAGACAGGTACACCAGATTTTCCATCATGGTGTCATAATCATACTGATCCGCCTGAAGTGTAAGCTCAGTGGCCTTTGGATCCGCACTTCCGCTGCCCAGACTGATCTGATACAGCACCTGGCAATCCGGCATCTTGTATACCAGTTCTGACAGCAGCGCATACTTCCTGCATGATTCTGCATGGATGGTCTGCAGTCCGGGGAAATACGTGGAAAGTACACGCACATCCTCTGCTGTCAGGTCTTCCACGGTGATCTCCACTGTATCGCTGGATACAAGCCCATCCTGAAACGGCACATTCCAAAGGATCTGCGCACCGGGAAGCTGATCCTGTACCCTCAGATAATGGGACTCACTGACTTCCTTTTCCCGGAGATCCAGCGTATCCGCAAACTTGAAATAGGGAACATCATCCACAAAAACGTGGGTGGTCTCGAATACAATAAATCCAATCATCGCCGCCAGGATCAGAGAAATGATGACGATGAGAGTGATCAAGACTTTTCTCATTGGGAAAAACCCTCCAAAAAATAATTACCGAATTAAATCATAACATATTTTGCGCTGTATTGCAAGAAAAACAGTTTTTTCTTAATAAAAATGTTTTCCTTTTTACAGCAAAAAACCGGAACAGCCTCTGGCTGTTCCGGTTTGGTCTTCTGCAGTTATTTATGCAGTGCTTTGCGCAGCACAGGTACGATGAGCAGCGCCACGGCACCGCCGATCAGGGCGGTGACCAGCTGGGGATAGCTGAAAGTGGCAGGCAAAGCCTTCAGCATAGGCTCCTTCATCAGGCCGGCTTCCAGCAGAGAGGGTGCCATAACACCGCAGACCACCTTTACCACGATCAGATACAATGCCGCAAATTTGGCAGCAGCGGCCACCAGCCATCCGGTGATCTGTGTGGCAGTACCGCCCTTGCCGCCGGCGATGAGCCGCAGCAGCAGAACATAAACGGTGTTGCCGACCATAATGGCAGGCACTGTCAGGATCTGGGGCGCAATACCCAGAAGGAATGCCAGAACAGGGGACACCAGCGCCACAGTAATGCCGGTACCCAGACCGCCCACCAGAACGGAAACTGCCAGCACCGCATTGACGCAGGAACCGGTGACCAGCTGGCCAAAGCCCTTGGTCAGAGCCTGTAAGGTTACCAGCAGAGCCAGCATAATGGCGGTTTCCGTGATCCAACGAATCTTATTCTTCATATCTCTTTCCTCCATAAAAACAAAAAATGCCGCAACCCTGACGGCACGGCAACGGAAACAAACCCCAGAGCAGCGCCCTGAAGCTGATGACCATATTCGCACCTTTCACGCAGCTGTTCGCTTAATGTCAGGATTTGGTTCAGTATATCATTCCTCGCCGGATTTGTCCATGGGCGAAACTGCAAAATGTTGGATCCGATTTTTATTCACTTTGCAGCCGAACCCCGGACAGATAAGCGATCATTGCCTTCATCTGGGGCGAAAGCCATTTATCCCGTCGATACAGCAGCTGCTTCCACACCGTCACCTGGAAGTCCTCCACGGAAAGCCGGGTCAGACGCCCTGCCCGGACATCGGCCTCGGTGACATAGTCCGGCAAAAAGGAAATGCCCATATCCTGCGCCACCAGGCCGCAGATCAGATCCGCCCGGGCGGTTTCCAGCACCGGATGCACCTCCATCGATTTGGCCGCCAGCTTTTCGTCCATCAGTCGGCGATAGCTCATCCCCTTTTCCGTCAGCAGGAAAGGATATTCCAGCAGCTGTTCCAGCGTCACCGACTGCTGCGCCATGGGATTCCGGGAGGACACCACAAAATGGGCGCCGATGGCTTCTTCCTCTGCTGTAACATAGGAGGCATCAAAAATACGGCTGTCCATGGTACAGATCAGATCCACTTCGTTGTGATCCAGCATCCGAAACAATTCTCCGGTACCGGCATCCAGGATCTGCACCAGAATATGGGGATATTCCTGGCGGAAATCAGCAAAATCCCGGGCGATCATGGGATAACACAGAGAATCTGCCATACCCAGACGAATAATGCCGCTGATATCCCGGCTTTGTCCTGCACCCATGGTCATTTCCCGGGAAAGATTGCAGATCCGCTGGGCATAGCTCAGGGCTTCCCGGCCCGCATCCGTCAGGCTGACAGTATGACCGATCCGGTCAAAGAGAGGCACACCCAGTTCCTGCTCCAGCTGCCGGATCTGGAAGGAAACCGTGGGCTGGGAATATCCCAGCCGCTCCCCTGCCCGGGTAAAACTTCTCAGCTCCGCCACCTCGATAAAAATCTGCAGTCCCCGCAAATCCATGCTGCGTTTCCTCCATTTATTTTTTAAATCTTTATGATAAAAACCATCTATTAGACAAATGCTCAAGGATATTATATACTGTTCCAGAAATAAATCAAGAGGTAGCATTATGCAGACATTTTTAACCATCGTTTCCACCGTTTATAATTTCCTTTGGGGCGATCTGTTCACCATCCCCCTGCCCGGCGGCGGCAGCATCGGCATTTCCCTGCTGGTGGCCATTCTGATCCCTGCAGGTATTTATTTTACCATCCGCACCAAATTCCTGCCCATCCGGCTGTTCCCGGAGATGCTCCGCATTTCTCTGGAACGGAATACCGGCGACAGGAAGGGCGCCCTGTCCGGTATGCAGGCTCTCATCGTTTCCACTGCCACCCGCGTGGGTATGGGCAATATGGTGGGCGTGGTGGCCGCCATTTCTGCCGGCGGTGCCGGCGCCGTTTTCTGGATGTGGGCAACCGCTCTGATCGGCTGCTCCACTGCCTTTGTGGAAGCCACGCTGGCCCAGATCTGCAACGAAAAGGATCCCCTTTACGGCGGACTCCGGGGCGGTCCCGCCTACTATATTCACCGGTTTTTCGCCAGAAGCCGTGTGGTGAAGCGTTACAGTCTGGTGGCTGTACTCTTTGCCCTGTCCGGCCTGCTGTGCTGGTGCGGCGTCAGTCAGGTCATCAGCAATTCCGTTTCCTCTGCCTTCTACAACGCTTTCCGGATCCCGCCCATCGTTTCCACGGTGATTCTGGTGGCCCTGGCTGCGGTCATCGTACTGCGGAAAAACACAAGCGTTAAGGTGCTGGATATCATCGTTCCCATCATGGCTGTTTTCTGGTTTGGCATCGCTGTTTTTGTTACAGTCAAAAATGCAGCGCTGCTGCCTGCCGTATTCCAGAGAATCTTTGAGGAAGCCTTCGGTCTGCGGCAGATGGCTGCCGGTGGTTTCGGTGCTGCCCTGATGAATGGCGTCAAGCGGGGCCTATTCTCCAATGAAGCCGGTTCCGGCTCTGCTCCCTGTGCCGCAGCGGCCGCCGATGTGAGCCATCCCGCCAAGGCGGGTCTCTTCCAGGCCTTCGGCGTGTTCATCGATACCATTGTGATCTGTTCCTGCACCGCTTTCATCATTCTGCTGGCACCCCAGGATGCACTGACCGGTCTGGAGGGTATGGAGCTGCTGCAGACTGCCATGGGCACCCACTTTGGTCCCATCGGCGTATACTTCACCGCCATCACCCTGTGGCTGTTCAGCTTTTCCACCTTCATCGGTATTCTTTACTACGCCCGATCCAATGTGGCCTATCTCTTCGGCGACAACTGGACCAGTCAGACCATCTACACGCTTGTGGCGCTGGTGATGCTGTTTATTGGCGGTCTGGCTACCTATACCTTTGTGTGGGATCTGGGCGATATCGGCATCGCGCTGATGACCATTTTCAATATGATCGTTCTGATCCCCATGTCCGGCCGGGCCATCCGTTCCCTGAACGACTACACCTCCCTGCCCCGGGAGCAGCGTTGATCCCCTGTTTCTTCAAAAGCCGCAGACAGAAGTCTGCGGCTTTCTTCATTGACAGTCTCCGACCTGCTATGCTAAAATAAAACAAATTTCCAAATGGAGGCCCTTATGTTTTCCATGTTCTCCCCTGATTCCAAAATCATGCAGGTCATCAGCCGGGTAACGGATCTGATCCTGCTGAACATCCTGTTCCTGATGACCTGTCTGCCGGTAATTACTGTCGGTGCAGCCACCGCGGCTATGTATACCCTGTGCTTCCGGATGATGCGGGAGGAAGGCAGCGGCGTGATCCGGCCCTACTTCCGTGCTTTCCGGGAAAATTTCAGACAGGGAACCGCGATCTGGCTGATCCTGCTGCTGATCATCGGCCCTGCCCTGTTTTATTTTGACCGGGTCTGGCAGGCGGACAGCCTGCTCCGGGTTTCCGGTCTGTTCTTTATCCTCATTGCCGTGGCAGGACTGATGACTGCCAGCTATGTATTCCCCTGGATCAGTCAGTTCCAGAACACAGCGGCCCAGTCCCTGCAGAATGCCCTGATCCTCAGCATCACGCACCTGCCCCGGAGCCTTGCCATTCTGGCCATCAATCTGCTGCCTGTGGCCTTGTGGGCACTGAACTATGACCTCTTCGAAAAAATCAGCTTTCTATGGCTGGCATTGTATTTTGCCGCCGCTGCCTATATGAATTGCGGTATTCTGTGGCATGTGTTCAAGCCCTATCGGGAGCCACATGAATAAAATACCATCAATACCAAACCGGTCTGTGAGAACACACAGACCGGTTTTGATTATTCAAGGTTTCTCATGCGTAACCAAACGCCACTATTTCCCAATCCTCTGCCTCCGTTCGGGCCAGACACCAGGACCAGCTGTACAGCTGATTTGCGTTCCAGGCGCCTCCGCCAAATATCGGCGAGCGAAAATACGAAGTAAACACAACACAGTCCTTATATGTCTTTTCCCCGGATACCAGTTCATTGCAGTAATCCAGATTATTCTGACTGATATCATCCCCATCATACCGCACGGCAAACAGTCTGCATCCTTCAAAAGATCTGACCCGAGCTGCGATCAGTTCAGCTGCAGCACGACGTTCTGCAAGGGTATACCGCTGCGAATCACCACAGTCAATTTTCACCGGCAACAATGTGATAACCAAAAGAATTGCAACCAATATGCACACTGCGGTCAATATGGTTTTCTTCATCAGAATCCCTCCCCCGGATTGGTTTTGCGTACCCTCCATTTTATAAAAACCGGCACAGCGGATAACTGTGCCGGTCAACTGTCTGATAAATTCTGTCTGTTATTCTGCAACGTATACCATGCCGCAGGCGTTGGGACCCACATGGCTGCCGATGGCAGCACCCACATTGATGATCTTCTCATCGGGGATATCATAGCCCATAGCACGGAACTTTTCAGCCAGAGCCACACCATTGGAGCGTTCTCCGGTATACATGGCGTAGAAATTGTGTTCCTTACTGGGTTTCTGGGCCTCCACCCGCTTGCACAGGTAGTCCATACCCTTTCGCATACCCATGGCCTTGGCGGGCACCTCAATAGCGCCCTCCTCCGTGACCCGGATAATGGGCTTCACCTGGGCCAGGGTACCCAGTTTATAGACAGTCTGACTGATGCGTCCGCCCCGATACAGGTATTCCAGAGTATCCATGCAGGCATACAGCACGATCTTGTTCTGAATGGACTGAACACCGGCAATGATCTCCTTTGCGGTCTTGCCTTCGTCCCGAAGTTTTGCGGCATAATCCAGGATCACCCGGAGGCCGCCGGTGGCGTTTTTGCTGTCGAGAACATGGCAGTCCTCACAGTCCACCATTTCCTTCGTGGCGCAGGCTGTCTGGTAAGTACCGCTGATGGCACCGGAAATGGAGATGTACAGAGCCTCATCTCCCGCTGCCTTGGCATCTTCAAAGAGATCCAGCAGCAGCTGGGGGGCCGGCTGGGAGGTCTTGGGGTACTCTCCGCTGGCCAGCAGATCATAGAACTGATCCTTGCTGAGGTTCACATTCTCCTGGTATTCCTTTTCTCCGAAAAATACGGACAGGGGGATGCAGGTGATATTCAGCTGTTCATACTCCTTCGGTTCCAAATCCGCAGAGGAGTCGGTGATGAGTCTGACCATAGATTAACCTCCCTGAGTGCACGCCTGAATTTTGGCGGCGATGCGCTCTTTCACCAGCGCGGCAAGCTCTGCCGGCTTCATATTCTGATACTCTTCATAAGGAATGGGCTGCAGATAATGCAGCTGCATGGAAACCGGCTTGCTTCCCTTCTGATCCAGCACCTTAAAACTGTCGATCAGGGCAACAGGAAGGACGGTACACTTGCTTTTGGTGGCGCAGCGGAAGCTTCCGCCGTGGAATTCCAGCATTTCATTGCCCAGCTTGCTGCGGGTGCCCTCGGGAAAGATCAGATAGTTTCTGCCCTTCTTAACCTCCTCGGTGACATTCTGAATCACCGTCAGGGACTGGCGAACATCCTCCCGGTCCATGGCATAGGATTTGGTGCACAGGGCGATCTGATGCAGGAAGGGCACATCATACAGTTCCTTCTTCAGAACTGCACCCAGAGGAATATCGCAGGTGGCCGCAATGGCCAGCACATCAAACAGCCCCTGGTGGTTGGCATACATCATAAAGCCGGCATCCGCAGGAATGTTTTCCAGACCGGTGACGGTCAGATCCACATTACCGCCCTTGATAGCCCGCCGAAGGATAAACTGAATATGCTTCCAACGGTCGATTTCCGGGACGGAATCCACATATTTGGCATTGCGGCACAGCTTAAGCCAGGCGCCGGGGACGATCCAAAGGTTCTTCAGAACCATCATCACAATTCGATTCATGATTTTTCTTCCGTTTCCGTAGATTCTTGCCTTATATTTTACCACAGCAGACCTTCCTTTTCAATCCGTATCCCGAAAAAAACGCAAAAAGCCGGTAGAATTCACCATTCATTCACAAAAACGCCTCTCCTTTCGGAGAGGCGTCTGTTGGTTAATCTCGACGCAGGGCATCGATGGGATTCAGATTGGCCGCCTGGGTGGCAGGCAGCAGACCAAACACCACGCCGATGAGCGTAGAGAATACCACGCTGATGGCAATGGCCGTTACGTCGATGGCCACCGGGATCTGCATCATGGCAGAGATCAGCTGGGCAAGACCGATGCCGCTGATGACACCGATGATGCCGCCAAGGCTGGTCAGCACCGCAGCTTCCGTCAAAAACTGCAGCAGGATCCGCTTTTTCTTGGCACCAATGGCCTTCTTCAGTCCGATCTCACCGGTTCGCTCGGTGACGGACACCAGCATGATGTTCATAACGCCGATGCCGCCCACCAGCAGAGAAATACCTGCAATCCAGATCAGCTGGGCATTGGTGGATTCAGACATGCTCTGCAGCTGCTGGGCCTGTTCCAGCATATCCTGGCTGCGGTAATCAAAATCACCGTTGGTATCCACGATCTGCTTTTCCGTCAGCAGGTCCGCTGCTGCCTGTCCGGCGCTGGCCATAACATCGGTGTTTTCCACCTTGATGGCCACATTTTGGGGTTCATCGAACCGGTAGGCCGTAGGCCATACCGCGTCCGGCAGATAGATCCTGCCGGAGGAACGGTCTGCATAGAGCCAGTAATCATTGATGGACTGGATGGTGGGAGCAAACTCCTCACTGAGGGCAACCACGCCCACCACGGTGAATACATCGCCCTGCAATTCAATGGGCTGTCCCACCGGGGATTCTCCGCCGAACAGCGTTGTGACAGTATTTTCGTCCACCAGAGCCACCTTCCGGAAATCGGTATAATCCGATGCCGTAAAGCCCCGGCCGTACTTCACCTGCAGGCCATAAACGTTAAGATAGTACCGATCAATACCGTAGATCTCGCCGTTGAACTGGGTGTTCAGATAGAAGATACCTTCGGCGTAGTTCCGGGAATGGTACAGGGACACCTTTTCCACGCCGTCGATGGCTTCCAGCTCCTGCCGTGTCTCCTCGGTGATACGGCGGACACCCTGGGGAATATCATTCCAGCTCATATCATAGGAATAGCCGCCCTGATTCAGCTGGACCGTCACCACATTGTTGCCGGCACCGATGAGGTTTTCCTTGATCTGCTCATTGGTTCCCTTAATGGTGGAAACGATGGTGATGATGGCGGCAATGCCGATGATGATACCCAGCATGGTCAGCACAGAGCGAAGCTTATGGCCCCAGATACCCTGGAAGGCAAGTCGGATATTTTCAACCATAGTCTATCCTCCTTAACCGTAAAGGTCGCTCATGTCGCCCTCTTCAGCGGCAACACCGGGCTTCACATTCTTACCATAAGGGAAGGCAATCAGGTCATCTGCTGTCAAACCTTCCAGGATTTCGGTGTAACTGCCCCAGAGAGATTTGCCAGTGGTGACAAACCGCTGCTCCAGCTTTCCGTTCTGACCCAAGACATAGACATAGCTCTTTCCCTTCTCTGTCCGCAGGAAGGGATTCTCCAGATAAACGCCATTTTCGCTTTCTGCGGCAGAGTACATCACGCTGACATAACTGCCTGCCTGCAGATCCGCGCTTTCATCCACAAATACCTGGAAGGGATAGTAGGACGCATTGGGATTGCCGTTGCCGTTGTAATAACCCTCCCGGGTGGGGAAATCGCCTATGGATTCCACGGTACCTGTGTAGGTCATGCCGGTATTCCAGTCATTCACCGTAACTTCCTGGCCGGGCTTCATCTTTGCCTTTTCCAGTTCACTGACAAAGCCTTCCACGTAGAATCCGCCGCCACCGGAAACCTTCATCAGAGGCTGTCTGGTCTGCTTGGCTTCTTCCTCCGTCAGCAGGGAAACCACTTCACCGTCAATATCCGCATAGACATTTCCATCACTGACCTCAGTCAGCATGATTTTATATTCGGCATCTGCCATTTTGATCTGGAATTCCAGATCCTTGATCTTCTTCAGCTGGTCAGACCGCAGCTGGGCGATCTGGGCTGCCGTATAGCCACTGCCGAAGTCCATCTCCGGGATGTCCGCAGATGTATCGCCGCTGCCCAGTTCCGCCAGCATGTGATCCGGGATCACCGCGTCCTCAAACCGGAAGGAAAAACCGGCATCGGTTTTCTTCACCTTCATGCCCTGCCAGAGCTGTTTATTGCCCAGAGACATATTGCCGGAGGTTACCCGGAATACCACATGGAAACTGTCCACAGAAACCGGTGTTGCTGCAGAAGCACTGGAAGGCATCCTGGGCCGAAGCAGGCTCTCCCTGGATTCTTCTGTAGGCTCACTGGACTCCTCCGTGGGCTCGCTGGACTCCTCTGTGGGCTCACTGGATTCCTCTGTGGGCTCATTGGATTCCTCTGTGGGTTCGCTGGACTCCTCTGTGGGCTCACTGGATTCCTCTGTGGGCTCGCTGGACTCCTCTGTGGGTTCGCTGGACTCCTCTGTGGGCTCACTGGATTCCTCTGTGGGCTCGCTGGACTCCTCTGTGGGTTCGCTGGATTCCTCCGTAGGTTCCTCACTGGGCTCGCTGGGTTCCGGCTGATTTTCTGTCTGATACTGTTCTGCCTTTGCAAGGATGGCGGCAAAAACAGTATTGTCGATATCCGTATCATCCCGGATCCAGCAGATCAGCGCCTTTTCCTGCGTGCTGCCATCGTAGGATTTCTGTGCAGAAATCCGGTATGGATCTGTCAGCATGGTTCCCAGATTCTCGTCCGCACCGGAATCATCCGGAGCGCTGGGGATCACCATGGGCTTCATGCTGTTGATCTCCCGCAGCTCATCTTTGGCATCCTCCAACTGCAGTTTCAGCTTTTCCACATCCAGACGCTTCCGCTCCAACTGCAGGTCAGACAAGGTGGTATCAAAGGTCATCAGCAGATCGCCCTTCTTCACCATGTCACCTGCCTGCACAAGGATCTCTGTAACAGTCTGTGTATCCGTCAGAAATACCGTCTGGATCTTGTCCGTAGTAACCGGGCCGTAGCTTTCCTGGGAGTCACCCCAGTATTCCGTCATGCCCACATACTGGAAGGGAAAAACGTAAACCGGCTCAGAACTGCTGTGTCCGGCATGATACCAGGCAGTGCAGCCAATGGCAGCCGCCGCCACGCCGGCAGTTACGCCAATGATCCATTTTTTCTTTGTTTTCCAAAGGGTCTTTACATCAATCTTCATGGCCGGCCTCCTTTGGTTCCTCCGTCTCTGTTCGGAGCTCACCGTCCAGAATGTGATAGGTCTTGTCTGCGCAGGCTGCAATGGAAGGCTCATGGGTGATCATGATGATCGTCATGCCTTCCTCGCTGAGCCGGCGGAAAATCTCCATGATCTGATTACCGGACTTGGTATCCAGTGCGCCGGTGGGTTCGTCCGCCAGCAGAAGATCCGGTTTTCCCACCATAGCCCGGGCGATGGCAATTCTCTGGCACTGGCCGCCGGACAGCTGATTGGGGAAAAAATCCATGCGCTCCTCAAGGCCCACAGCCTTCAGCGCTTCCTCTGCCCTGACCCGGCGCTCTTTCAGCGGCACATCCGCATACAGCAGGGGAAGCGCCACATTGTCCCGGGCATCCAGCTTCGGCATCAGATGAAAGCTCTGAAAGACAAAACCGATATGCTTGTTCCGGATCTCTGCCAGTGCATCGTCGCTGAGATTCTTCAGATCCCTGCCATCCAGCTCATAACTGCCGGAGGTAGGAACGTCCAGACATCCGATGATATTCATCAACGTGGTCTTTCCGGAACCGGAGGGGCCCATAATTGCCAGATAGTCCCCCCGCTCCACCGTCAGGTTCACATTTTTCAGCACCCGAACCGGTTCCCTGCCCTGCTGGTAGTCCTTGCAGATGTCTGTCAGTTTTAAAATGGGCATCAGGCCACCCCGCCTTCTTCGGCAGCCGCCTCTGCTTCAGGAGCAGTGCGGGTGGTGTCGGCACCCTCCTGACACAGTTCAGGGTCGGGGAAGGCAATATAATCTTCCTCGGTCAGACCTTCCAGAATCTCCACAGTGCCCATCATATCGTTCATCTCACCCAGAGTGACCCTGCGCTTTTCCAGCTTGCCCCGGCTCTCGGCCCAGACATAGGCGGTTCCGTCCTCTTCAAAGCTGATGAATGCACTGCTGACAGGAATACCGGAAGCTTCACCCTCTTCCGCAGCCACTTCCAGATATACGTGCTGACCCAGGATTAGACCGTCAGTATTCTCCAGCTCCACATAGAAGGGATACTTGCTGGAGGTGGTCATTTCATCGGGGGACATCACGTAATAGTTGTTATTGTTTTCCTGAGTGGGGTTTTCATAGTCCACCAGGGTCACGGTGCCCATCCAGAACTGATTTTCATCGGTACGGGACAGGATCTTCAGCTGGCTTCCTTCTGTAATGCCGCCCCGCTGCAGCTCCCCGAGGGTACCCTTGACCCGGTAAGAGCCGGACTGCTGAATGGAGATATAGGGCAGCGGATTTCCATAGTTATCGGTGCCGTTTTCATTCACCGACTGAACCCGGCCGGTGACCGGGGAAACCACGGTGGCATTCGCCAGAATGTCCTCAGACTTGGCTACTTCTGCTTCCTTGCTCTTCTGATTCAGCTCCGCTTCCTTCAGATCCACCTGGGTGGACTGGATCTGGATGGTGTACTGCAGCTTATCGGCTGCACCCACCCGATTCCGGTCCCGTTCCAGTTCAGTGATCTGAGATTTATAGTTTTCAATGGTTGCCTTCAGCTGCTCCAGTTCCAGTCTCTGCTTGTCCAGAGTCAGCTGCAGTTCTTCCGTGTCATAGGAGAACAGTTCCTGTCCTTCCCTGACGTCATCGCCTTCCTTGACAAAGACCTCTGCAATGGTCTTTTCACCATCCTTCTGGATCTCCGCCACGTTTTCCGACACCACGATGCCTGCAAACCGATCACCGGGAGCAATTCCGCCCATGCCGGAAAGTTCCGACACAGACTGAACATACACGGCTGCACCATCACCGCCGCATCCGGTCATGGTCAGAAGCAGCGTCAGCGCCAGCACAAAACAAAGCTGCCTTTTTCGATTCATACACGGTTCCTCCTGATGGCAATATACTTTCTTTTGTATCATAATACGGTAGGAACCTGAAAAAATCAAGGCGAAACCCATTAAGGATTCCTTAATTTTGCCTGAAGAATACAGGCAGCGCCACCCTGACGGATGGCGCTGTTTTATTATATTCCCTATATCGCAATCATTTTCTGGCATCCCCCGGCAGAAGACGTACCGCCGTGATGCCTGCCGCCACACAAAGGATCTCCACCACCGCCAGTCGGTGCACCGTTTCCACAGCTGCTGTCGCGGGAGTTTGTCCCCTGCCGATGGCCGCTGCGATGCCGTTTGTAAACATGGGGATCAGCACGGCAACACCAAATGGTGCTGCCAGATCCCGGAAGAGGCCATAGGTTCCGGTTCCTGTGCCGGCTGCCTCCCGGGGCAGGCCGGAAAGCACCACTTTCATAAAAATGGTCCCGTTTCCTCCCAGGCCAAAGCCCAGCATCCCCAGTGACAGCATCAGAAGCAGCGCAGATGTTTCCACAGCAAACAACAGCATGACTCCGCATCCCAGTCCTGTCAGCAGCAGAGACACCGTGAGCACGTTTTTGGGTGCCAAACGGTCTGCCAGGGGGCCCAGGATCACCGACCCCAGTGCCATGCCAATATACATCACCGATATGGCAAACCCGGAAATCATGGTATTATCCGGCTGGGTATAGTTTACAAAAATGATGGTATTGGTCATATTCGCCTGCATCAGCCCCTGCGTCAGAAACAGCGCCAGCACAGACAGAACAAACGCGCGGCGCTTCATAAAAGATACCGGCAGGATCGGATTTCGGGAGCGTCTCTGATTCAGCACCAGTCCCAGCAGCGACAGCAGGGTTCCCAGCAGCACAAGCCGGAATACCTGACTGTTCCAGCCAATATTCTGGCCGAAGGAAGGTACACACAGCAGCAGGCTGAAAAACAGCACCACCAGAACTGCGCCGCCGAAATCAAAGCCCGTGAGGTCTGCGTTCCTCCTGCGCTCCGGCTCCTTTGTTGCGACACAATACACTAGGGTTCCTGCGCTGACGGCTGTACACAGCCACATCATGGCCCGCCATCCCCATGTCGCAATGATCCAGGAGCCCGCTGTGGGACCGATGACAACTGCGCCGCTGGAAAGCAGCATATACAGTGAAAAGCCCTTTGCCATTTTTTCCTGTGGAAACTCCGTTACAATATAAGCGATCACCACGGGGGCAATTGCCGCCGTTCCGATTCCCACCAGGAACCGGGCTGCCAACATAAAAACCAGAGAATCAGCCAGTGCATTCATGGCGTTGCCCAGTGTATATACCAGCAGCCCCATCAGCAACGTCCTGCGCCTGCCCATTACGTCCGCCAGTTTGCCCAGGATCGGGGCACAGGCCGCCGATGACATAGCTGTTGCAAGCGCTGTCCATGTCGTATTGTTGTAGGGAAGCCCCAGATCCTGCACAAAGGCTGGTCCCAAAACCGCTGTAAAGCCACCCACAAAACCTACCAGCAGTGCTGCTGCACCGTATGGCAGAAATCCCTTGATATAGTTCCGGTCTTTCATTGATCCTTCTCCTGTTAATGGTATACAGTGCAGTATACCCATCACACAGAGAAAAAAACAATTAATCCGTAAAAAAGGGGCCGTGGAAAAATCCACGGCCCCACAGGGAACCTTATGCCAGTTCTACCAGGCGAGCCTTTTCAGGCTGGAAGTACTTGTCCATGTCAAAGATGTTGTAGCCGCCGAATTCTCTTTCGATTCTGCCATTGTTGCCGTAGCTGCAGATGAAGCGGTGACCATCGATGCAGCACCAGTTCTCCATATCCCAGTGAATGAAGCCGTGCTCATCGGTCTTGACCTCGTCAAAGTACAGGTAGACCTGCTTGTTGTGATACTGAACCAGGTCGATCAGGTATTCCTTCTCGTATTCCCAGTCCATGTTCAGCAGTTTGTCGTGAACCTTAATATATGCCATGTCAGATCCATCCTTTCAGAGCTTAGCTGATGTAGCCAGCAGCCTTCAGCAGTTCCTTGGACTTCTCCAGATTGGCGGGGGCCATCATAACGATGGGGCCGGTGCAGCCCATGCCGGACTCGGCATAGATGCCAGCCTTCCACAGAACCTTAACAGCATCTTCCAGGTCCATGACTTCGACGCCGGGGATGGAAGCGGTGCAGGGTTCAGCGGGAGGAGCCTTGACCTCTTCAACAGCGGCAGCGGGAGCTGCGGCAGCCTTACGCTCGGCCAGGATCTTGCTCAGGCCAGCCTTCTCAGCGGCAGCGTACTCAGCCTTGGCGATCTCGAAGACCTTGCCCTTGACCAGCTGTGCAGCATACTCCAGAGCGTTTGCGATCAGAGGAGCGCCGGAAGCACGGGAGACGATCAGAACCAGGTTCTCATAACCCTGTCCAATGCCGGGGCCGTAGCCGTAACCGGTGGACTCGAAGGTGCCGCCGGTGGTGAAGGAGGACAGCATCTTGATCATGACGTTGCCGGTCAGGGAGTCCATGACCATGACATCGGGAGTGCCCAGCAGGACGTCGTTGCCGCGCAGGACAGCGCCGCCGTCGGCACGTGCGGAGGTGGCCCACTTGAAGTCGTAGCCGCCGTCCTTCAGCTTGTTCAGAGCCATCTCAGCCTGACGAGCGCCGTCAACATTCAGAATGCCGACAGTGGGCTCGGCGATGCCGCAAGCCTTTGCGGTGATGATGCCGCAGATGGTGTTCTTGATCATACCCTCAATGCGGTCGGTGGAAGAGGTGCCGGTGGTGTTGGCCACAAACATCTGCTTGCCCTTGGCAGGGGTGATCACACGACCAACGGTGGAAACACCGATGGGGAAAGGATAGTGCATGGTGACGGCGCCGTCAACCTCGTGGCTGGCCAGCATCTCGTCCATCTTCTTGTGGCCCTCGTCCTCGTTGGCAACGTGGACGGTGGTAACACCGGGAGCCTCCAGAGTGCCGATGTAGTAAACATCGACACCACGCTCAGCAGCCATCTTGGCAGCGGCGATGGAGTTAACCTCGCCGTGCTCGCTACCCATGCCAGTCAGGGCGATCTTGGGACGGCGACCGAAGGAACCGGTCTCCAGGCCCTGTGCCATCTCCTGGAAGGTAGCAGCAATGATTTTTTCCAGATTCATAGGGAAATCCTCCCTTATTCTTCGCCAGCCAGCAGAGTTGCAGCAAACTCGCGCATAGCCTTTGCGATCATCTTCTTGACTTCATCCTCGGAAACGCCAGCAGTCTCTTCAACACCGGAGTTGGGCTGGATGACGAAGGAAGCACCGTCGAACAGGTTGGTCATACGGCCCAGGAACAGGGAGCCCTTACCGATGATCATGCACTTGTTCAGCTTGCCAGCCTTGATCTGGTCGACAAAGTAGCCGATGGAGGGAACGCCAGAGGGAATGTGGCCCTGAGTGGGAGCCCAGCCGGGCAGACCGTACTGGTCAGCGAACTTAGCGATATCGGCACGGCCGATCTCACCGCGCTTAACAGCCAGAGCAGCGATCATCTTGTAGTTAGCCAGAGGCACGTCACCGGCGCCAGCGGGCTTGGTGCAGTCGGGGTTCTGCATCTCGGGAGCGAACTTGTCGATGTCGGTGATCTTCAGGCCATTGCGGTCCAGAGCTTCGGTAACCAGGCTCTGAATAACAGCCTGAGGAGCGGAACCGGTACCAACAGTGTGACGGCCAACGATCTGCAGGTTGACTTCGGGAGAAACACCGTCGTCAGCAGTCAGAACAACTGCGAAGCCGCCGATCATATCTTCGGGAATGGGCATGCCCTTCTTGACATGGTCCTTGCCGTTCATACCCAGCTTAGCGGTGCAGCCACCAGCGGTGACAACAACACACTTGAAGGTGCCGGCAGCAACCAGAGAAGCAGCGTCAATCAGAGCGTGAGCGGGACCTGCGCAGAAGCCACGGACGTCGGAACCGGTAGCATTCTTCAGGCCGGCGATCTCAGCAGCAGCCTTGGCGAAGTTACCGCCGCCGCGCTGGTTCATATCGCCGCAAGCCTCTTCACAGCAGTCAACAACGTACTCAACATCTTCCTTGGCAACACCGGCGTTCTTCAGAGCAGACAGCAGAGCCAGAACGGAGGAAGCCTTGGAGACCATGTTCTCATGCATAACATGAGCGGACAGGTTCACGTCGATGTCGTGTGCACGGTTGACGCAGCCAACCAGAACATTGTTGTGGTACAGGGGCTCGGAGTGCTCTTCGTTGACCAGACGAGCAATTTCCTCAGCCTCGATGCCGTCCTTGATACGGGCAACGATGGTCTCGTCGATCATCTCGTTGGCAGCAAAAGCAGCCTTATGCTCAGCAACGAAGGACTTTTCCATCTTGACCAGATCGAAAACGTCGACAGCCTGCATCAGCAGCAGGAACTCTTCCTGGGGCATCATCTGGCCGTACTTGCCGTAACGGTCATTGACATCACAGGTCTGCTCGAACCAGGGCTGAGGAATGGTAGCCAGCTCTTCGGGAGTCTTGTTACCAATATAAACCTGGTTGGGCCAGTAAGCCAGAACAGTGTTCCAGTCACGCAGGTGGCTGGGCAGCTGCTTCAGGTATTCGGAATCGGGATTGACGATGCGCTCGGTGGTCTGGGTGGTACCATTGTGCAGTACCATATCGGGGGTATGAGCCAGGATATAACCTGCGCCCTTGATTACAGCCTTCATAGGAAATCGTCCTCTCTGATAAAAATTTTATTTGAATTTCTGATAGAAATACAAAACGTTATAATAACAAGAAATATATCCTGTAGAAGAAAAGGAAAACGGGCGGCGGCAATAGCCGCCGCCCTGCGTGCACAATATTTAAGCTACCCGAAAGAATTACAGGTACTTGCAGAAATCAGCACGGATGGAAGACATTTCGCCTGCGATATCGTCGATATCCATGACCATCTCCATCATACCACACTGCTCGTCGTAAACAGCGGGGTCGACTTCGCTCTTGATTTCTTCTTCGCACACGTGGAACACCGTGAGTCCCAACTGGACTCCTGTCAAGGGGCCTGCGAAAGTGGGGTCACCATTGGTGACGGTCTCAGCAGCCAGTCCGGAAGCTTCGCCTTCGGATGCACCGAGCAGAACAACAATGTTCTCTGCACCGTGCTCTTCAGTCAGAGCCAGAACGCGCTTCTGATTTTCCAGGTCCATTGCACCAGCGGCAGTTCACACAAAGCACTCCGTGGAGGAGAACACCACTTCGGCGCCTGCGCTCTTAGCGCACTCCTCAATGGCGGGTCCGGGAATGCCGTCACGGTCACCGATGATGATGACCTTCTTGCCAGCTAAAATTGCCATGTCACTTTTTCCTCCTTCCTTCAAGGATAGATATAGAAAGCATGAATGCTTACTACCAAATAAAGTATGCGGGAAAAGGGAATTAGGCGTGAGCCTTGATCATCTCTTCGCAAGCCTCGGGAGTAGCCTCTTCCTTGACCTTGGAGTCGATGATAACACCGTTCTCGTAGATAGCGATAACGGGCAGGCCCAGGATCTTCTGGCTGATGGCCAGACGGCGAGCCTTGGTGGTGTTCAGAGCACAGAACTTAATGGTGGGGTACTTGGGCTCCATAGCGTGGATGTGGGGCATCAGAGCAGCACAGGGAACGCAGCCATCACCGTAGAAGTCAACCAGGATCTTGCCGGGGGCTTCCAGAACTTCGGGACCAAAAGTATTCTTATCCAGTTCGAGCATAGTTATGAATCTCCTTTAGTTGAAATTAAAAATTATTACCAGGATTACTCCAGATTGGACAGGTAGTGCTCAGCCTGCATTGCAGCGATGGCGCCGTCAGCAGCAGCGGTAACGACCTGACGCAGGGACTTGACACGGATATCGCCGGCAGCGTAAACGCCTTCGATGTTGGTGTGCATGTCCTCATCGGTCTTGATGTAGCCACGCTCCATCTCGATCTGGCCTTCGAACAGACCGCTGTTGGGAACCATGCCGATGAAGCCGAACAGACCGAACAGGCCGTCCTCTTCGTCAGCTTCGTAGGTGGTCAGCTCGCCGGTCTTGACGTTGCGCAGAACCATCTTGTTCAGCAGCTCGTCGCCGTCGACCTCTTCAACAACAGAGTCCCAGATGAAGTTCATCTTGGGGTTCTTGAAAGCCTTCTCCTGAATGGACTTTGCAGCGCGCAGTTCATCACGACGATGGATGATGGAGACCTTGCGTGCAAACTTGGTCAGGTACATAGCCTCTTCAACAGCGGAGTCGCCGCCGCCGACAACGAAGACCTCGAAGTCCTCGAAGAAGTTAGCGTCACAGGTAGCGCAGAAGGAAATGCCCTTACCAACGAACTTGCCTTCGTTCTTGCAGCCGATGGGACGGGGGAAAGCACCGGTAGCCAGGATGACGACCTTGGCTTCGTACTCGCCCTTAACGCCGATCAGTTTCTTGACCTTGCCTTCCAGCTGAACTTCCTTAATGGTATCAGAAACCCGGTCGCAGCCAAACTTTGCAGCCTGAGCAGTAAAACGGGCCATCAGGGAAGGACCGGACTCCTCTTCAACGTTGCAGCCAGGATAATTTTCAATTTCATCGGTGATGGCGATCTGACCGCCATCCTGACCCTTCTCGATAATCAGGGTCTTCAGGCAGCTACGGCCAGCGTACAGGCCAGCAGCCAGACCGGCGGGGCCGGCACCCAGGATAATAACGTCATAAATATTGTTCATTGGAATCACTCCTAATTATATTTCGGATGACCCTGCAGCCCGAAGGCTGCAGGGGTTCCGTTTAGAACAATGAATTAGAACTCAAAGACGGTCTGCTTGTCGATATCGACAGAGAATGCCTTGATAGCTGCATCAACCAGCTTGTAACGCAGAGCGTACTCGTCCTCAGGAGTCAGAGCGGGGTTGCCCAGGGGGTAGGGGATAGCGATAGTGGGGATAATTCTGTTAGCACCAACAGTCAGGGAGATGGGGGTGATGGTGCACATGTGAACAACAGGAATACCGACTCTCTCGATTTCCTTAACCATCGTTGCGCCGCAACGAGTGCAGGTACCTCATGTAGAGGTCATGATGCAGGCCTGAACACCAGCCTTCAGCATCTTCTGTGCATACTCTTCAGCGAACTTACGGGAGGAAGCAACAGCGGTACCGTTACCGACGGTGGAGTAGAAGTAACGATGCAGCTTGCCGATCTTGCCTTCCTTCTCCATCTGACGCAGAACGTCGATGGGCATAACGCGGTTGGGGTTCTCGTTGGCATAGACGGGGTCGTAGCCGCCGTGAGCGGTTTCCCAGCCTTCAGCAGTCAGAGCGTCCCAGCCCTCGATGTCGTACTCACCGTAGTGAGAAGCGGAGGAAGCTTCGATGTGGTCGGGGTTGCCCTTGGAGACGATACCGCCGGAGGTAGCCAGACCCAGAACGACCTTGCTCATGTCGGGAATAGCCTTGCCGGGCTCAACGCGGTCAAAGTTGGGCATGGGGAATTCAGTGGTGAATGCCTTGCCGTTGATCTTGTTGATCAGCATCTTAACAGCACGCTTTGCACCGCGCTCCTTCTCGAAGAAGTTAACACGGATGCCGTTGGGCATGTAGCCTTCCTCGCAGGAAGCGCCCAGAACCTCGCCCTTCATCAGCTTCAGGGCCAGCTTTGCCATGGTGGGGGCAGCCTTACGCATGCCGGCAGCGGAGTTGGCGGTGGGGGTGATCAGGATCTTGTCCTTCAGGTCAGCACCGGGGTTCTCCTCGTACATACCGGTCAGAACAGGAATGCCCAGCTGGGTCTTGACTTCCAGAGCGATGTTAGCGCAGGCATAGCCGTAACGGCCAGCGTTGAAAGCGGGACCAGCGATGAACATGTCGGGGTTGATTTCCTTAACCCAAGCAACGACCTGCTCCTTGGCGTCCTTCTCATGCTCGGCGAAGTAGGAGTCGCCGCAGACGATGGTGTTAACGATAACAGCCTCGCCCTTCCATGCGGTTTCGAAGGCCATGCCGGGGCCGACCTTGCCTTCACGCAGCTCGGGGGCGATGTGAGCCATTTCTTCGCCGCCGACGTTGGCGAAGAACTGGTTGATATAGTGTACTACACGAAAAGCCATTTTGTCAATCTTCTCCTTTCACGAAATTAGCGGGCGGACATGCAGTTGAAGCCCATTTCGTTGGTAGCGCCGGTGATGATCTGCAGCTCAGCCTCGATGGAGCCATCGGGACGCAGGGAGCCAGCATGACCGCCGGAGCAGTAGTCAACGTAGTCCAGCATGCCGATGACCTTGTCCATGGGAGGCAGGACGATGGGCATGTTAGCATTACCACCGGTGACGACAGCGTCAGCCAGAGGATCGGAGTCAGCCAGACCCTGGGACTTGCCGTCCTGGCCAGCGTACTCGTCAGTGATCAGAACAGTCTTGATGCCCTGCTTCTCGTTCTTGACACAGTTCATGATCAGGTCAGCGTCGGGGTTGCCGAAGCCTTCCTCGGAGACCAGAACAGCATCCAGGTCCAGCAGCTTAGCCAGCTTAGCGGCCCAGTCGGAGCTGCGCTGCTTGTCGGCCAGGTAGACGTTCTCGTTGGTGATGATGTTGCAGACATAGTTCAGGGACTTGCCATGCTCCTCGAACAGCTCAGCGACAACGGGGTTGTTCAGGTGATGGTAGGTGGTGTTCTTGTCGCAAGCAGAGACACAGTTACCGGACAGGATAGCGCCGTCCATGGTCTCGGTGGGGTTCAGCAGGGTAGCAACGATCTTCTTTGCGTCGACGCCGTAAACATAGGTATCGTGCAGCAGGCCCTGAGTCTGCAGCATGTGGATATAACCAACACGGGGCAGGTTGGGGTACTTCTCGATGCCTTCCTTGATGCCCAGAGTCTCATAGGTCTTGACCTCATCGGGCTCAACAGCCTTGCCAGCGCCGCCGATGAAGCTGGCAGCACGCAGGCCGGCGTAACGAACAGCGCGCTCGTAGTCGTGCTGCTTGGTGCCCTCAACAGGCTCACAGACCATGACAATATTCAGGGTCTTGGAGAAGGGGGTGTACTGAGCGCCGGGGCCGGACATATCGATGATGCCTTCCTGGAAGCCGACGATCTTACCAGCAGTAACAACAGCAGCACCCTTCAGAACATGGGTACGGCCGGAACCGACAGTGTCAACATTGGCGACGAAGCCGGGGAACAGGCCGCCGGGGCCCTCGACCTTAACGCGGGGCTCGATGACGTCCTTAACAGGGGTGATGCGGACGCTTTCGCCGGGCTTGGCGATGTCGAAGTTGATGGACTTGATGTAAGCCTTGCAGTCGTCATGATCATAGACGAAAGCCTTTACATCTTCGGGGTTGACGTACAGAATGCCGTCCTTAACGGCACATTCGTTTGAAAACTGAACATCATTGATCTTAATGAAACCGAGTTCTAATTTCAAAGCGAATCCTCCTCCTTTTTTACTTTTACTTGTTTAATAGCTGTTGACATTTGCTTTACTAAGACCCGCAATTGCGTCGAAATCCAGCGCGCCGCAAAGCAGGGTATAGTCAATTAACTGGAAGTCCTTGATGTGGTAATCGGAGTACACAACACCCAAAGGCTTGAACTTATCACAGGTAATAAGTGCATTCATCATCAGGTTGCAGTGCTCGAGATTGGTGCCGATCAGATCGGTGCCGACCACAATGGACTTATACATGGTTTCGTTGGGCTTGACGCTGCCTGCCATGGGGTGAGTCATCAGCTCATAGCCGTTGTAAACCATATCTCTGACCATCACCAGAATATCCCGGTAGCTGGCATCTTCATGGAATTCCACTTTATACCAGTCACTCAGAACAGTATTGACCAGAGGATTGTTGGTGATGATCCGGATTCTGTGGGGTAATTTCATTGCTTGTCCTCCCGGTACCCGGAGTAAAATAAAAACAGGGTCACGACACTATGAACCGATTTTCATATTGCCTTGCCCTGTTATCTAACCTGAGAGATTCCTCCCGCCGGGAGTTGCTCCTTCGGTGCTTTTCGCTTTCCAGAGTTGTGTCAAGTCACAGTCCATTTGCCTGAAATCTTCGTTCTGCGGCGGCAAGCTGCAGCACTTATTCCTTCGGCTCTGACAATTCAGATCTCCTGTGTCCGTCATCCACTTTTTATGCAGTTGAAGGGTAGGGCTTCGGAACCCTTGTCAATATTAAACTTCATTTCCCCTGAAAAATCAAGCCCAAACATTTTTCAATCGTTTTCGTAAATGAAAAATGTTTTTATTTTTCGGCGTTTTTTCGAAACATTTCACCGTGGTTTATCCTTTTTTTTATCGATACTCCTATATTTTTTGATACTTTTCGTTTCAATTTTACCCCAACTTCCACTATTTATGCAAAATATTAATAAGTAAATTTCTACATTTTATACAAATGATTTCTGCACACGTGGAGCGCAAACTGATACAAAACAAAAATATCCCCCGGAAAATTGCTTTTCCGGGGGATTATTTGGCGGGAATATGTGGGAATCGAACCCACCCGGGAGGTTCCTAGCCCCCCTCACCGGTTTTGAAGACCGGGGGGCACACCAGCACCCAGCTACTCCCATGGGCCATCATTGTATCATGAGACTTTACAAAAAGCAAGCCTCTTTTTACAATTTATTGAAAAAATCGATCATTCCCGGAAGCCCACCAGACGCCGCAGATCTCCGTCCTTTTTGGTGATACGGTTTTTGTCATAGTATTCCAGAACCGCCAGGGTATACTTGCGGGAGGAATTCAGCAGATCGCGCAGTTCTCCCAAAGTGATCGTCTCATGCTCGGCAAAATGAGCCTTCACCACTTCGCAGACCCGGTTGTAGGTATCCCTGTACCAGCAGATCTGAGGCGTCAGCATCACCAGCTCGCCGCCGGTGACCAGAGATTCCAGCACCTGCTTGGCATCGATCTTTTCATTCTGGGGGAAGGATGCCATCACATCATCGGTGGCAGGGCTCTCCAGATCAGCCTTTTTATAGGTCTGCAGCAGTTTCTGCTTGATATTGTTCTGGCGCTTGGTAAATTTGATCTCAAAATCACCGAGGGCATAGCGCTCAGAGACCCGGCGCAGCTTTCCTTCCTGCCGAAGGGCATTCAGAAGAGCATCGGCTGTGGTCTGATCCATTGCCTTAAAGCACTTCTGGCGGACCTCCGCCTCCTTCATGCCGGCGTGGAGAGGATTCTGCTTGTGATAGCCCGCCAGAATCTCCCGGCAGGTATCCCAGGTTTTATCCATGACTGCAGCAGATGCAAAGCGTCCCGGCAGGGGCTCCACTGCCCTGCCCCGGGCACAAAGCTCCCGGATGGCATCCGCAGTTTCTCCCTCTTCCATCCGCAGCTTGGCTGCCAGCTTAGCCACATCCGGCAGTTCCGTGCCGAACTCTGTCAGCACCTGGATCACCCGATCGCCGCCGGAGCCGCTTTCCTTGATCTTCAGGGCATCCAGCACCGGCTTCTGGAACCGCTTGTGGCGTGCGGGGGAATCATCCAGAATCACACCACCGCCAATGGTCTCCAGCGGAGAATAGAACCGGATAACAAATCTGTCGCCGGACTTGGTGGAGATGGGATCAGACATGCGCATCTGGGCATAGCAGCTTTCGCCGGGATTCAGTGCATCCCGGTCCAGCAGCACCACCTTGGCAAGCTGCACCTGGGAAGTATGGTACAGATGCACCTGGCTGTCATTCTGGATCACACGGCCGGAGCTTTTCAGATTCTGCAGCCGCACATCCAGCATCCGGGAGGTACGAACAGAACCGGGCTTTGCCACAGCATCGCCGCGCTTGATATCGGTCTTTTTCAGATTTGCCAGATTTACGGCCACACGCTGACCGGCATAGGCAGTATCTACATCCTTGCCATGGACCTGCAGGTTCCGGATCCGGGTCTCCGCGCCGCCGGGCACCAGTTCTGCCAGCTCACCTTCACGCATGGAGCCTTCAATCAGGGTACCGGTGACAACAGTGCCGAAACCATCCACGCTGAACACACGGTCAACAGGCAGGCGGAAGGGCACGCGCATATTCTTGATGGCTGCCCGCTGCACCATGCCATGGAGTTCTTCCCGCAGTTCGGGAATACCCTGGCCGGTATAGGCAGACACGCAGTGGACAGGCTTTCCTTCCAGGAAGGTACCTTCCACACGGCCCACGATCTCTTCCTGCATCATTTCCAGCCATTCCGGATCCACCACATCGCTCTTGGTGATGACTACGCAGCCGTCCTTGATGCCCAGAAGAGTCAGGATATCCAGATGCTCCAGGGTCTGGGGCATGAAGCCGTCGTCTGCCGCCACGATCAGCATAGCCAGATCGATGCCGCCGGCACCTGCCAGCATATTCTTGATGAATTTTTCATGGCCGGGCACATCAACGATACCCGCCTGGGTACCGTCAGCCCAGTCCAGATGCGCGAAGCCCAGTTCAATGGTGATGCCGCGCTTTTTTTCTTCCTGCAGGCGGTCGGTATCGATACCTGTCAGGGCCTTAATCAGCAGGGTCTTGCCGTGGTCAACGTGACCCGCCGTGCCGATAATCACATGATTCATTTCTCTGCCTCCGCTACTGCCTTCACAACGGCGTCATAGTCGTTTTCCTGCAGGGTACGCACATCCAGCAGGAACCGGTCATGGTTAATGCGGCCAATGACAGCAGGACTGCCCAGCCGCAGATTGGTCTCCAGCTGATCCAGATTCACACCGGCAGGCTGTACCGCCACAGCGAAGGAGGGCAGCATCTGGGTGGGAACACTGCCGCCGCCCACCTGACCTTCTGTGGACACCACTTCTGCAGCGATACCGGCTCCGGTCATCAGACCGCACAGAATGTCTGCCTTGGCCCGCAGCTTTGCAGGGGTTGCAGAAAGCATGGCGATGGTAGGGATCTCATCTGTGAGACCTGCATCATAGCTGCGCAGGGTAGCTTCCAGCGCTGCCAGAGTCATCTTGTCAACACGCATGGCGCGGGTCAGAGGGTGCTTCTTCAGTTTGTCCACAATGGCTTTTCTGCCCACAATGATGCCGGCCTGGGGGCCGCCCAGCAGTTTGTCACCGGAGAAGCTGACCACATCCACTCCCGCCCGGATGGAATCCTGGACAGTGGGCTCACCGTGAATGCCGAACTGCTGCAGATCCACCAGGCAGCCACTGCCCAGATCCTCAATGACCGGCAGTCCCCGGCTGTGTCCCAGTTCCACCAGTTCCGGCAGAGAGGGTGTCTCGGAGAAGCCCACGATCCGGTAGTTGCTGGTATGGACTTTCATCAGCGCCCGGGTCTTTTCGGTAATGGCCCGGTCATAGTCCCACAGATGGGTCTTGTTGGTGGTACCCACTTCCTTCAGTTCTGCGCCGCAGGCCTCCATGATGTCCGGCACCCGGAAGGAACCGCCGATCTCCACCAGTTCACCCCGGGAGGTGATGACCTGGCCGCCCTGAGCCATATCAGACAGGATCAGCAGCACCGCAGCTGCATTGTTGTTCACTACCAGTGCACTTTCCGCGCCAGTGAGCTTGCAGAGCAGTTCCTCCACATGGCTGTAGCGGGTACCCCGGCGTCCTGCCTGCAGATTGTATTCCAGAGTCGAATAGGACTGGGCCACTTCACAGGCAGCGTCGGCAGCCCGCCGTGAAATGCAGGCTCTGCCCAGATTGGTATGCAGAATGATACCGGTGGCATTGATCACCTTCCGCAGAGAATACTCTGCTTTTTTATTGGCCGCGCCAGCCACCATTGCACACAAGGTGTCCACGGCAGGCAGTTCCTCAACACTGCCGGCAAGGATGCCGCCGCGCAGATCATCCAGGATCTGCCGCACAGCCTCCGTCACCTTCTGGGCCGGTACAGCCTCACACAGCTGCTGCAGCACAGGCTGCTTCATCAATTCATCCACCTTGGGGATCTGACGCAAAAGCTTCTGATTCATGGATCCAAGTCCTCCTGTTTTCTTTCCATTGCCTTACTCGTGTATCATAATCTATTTTTTCCGACTTGTAAACCGATTTTCCAAAAAAAGCTGCCCGGAAGTGTGTATCTTCCGGGCAGACAGTATTATTGATTTTCCATCAGCCGGGTATATTCCTCTTTGCCGATGACTTCGTATACACCTTCTACATCCGCATCCATTGCTTCAAGCAGAGGTCCGTCTGCCTGATAACGAACGCAGGTGCCGCAGGAAGAGCTGAGTTTCCTGGGAACAGGCATCATGCCAGCCTTTGCCCCCCTGCCGTTTAAGTTACGGCAGGTCATCAGCGCTGCAAGATGGGTATGGAATGTAGCGATGTATTCTTTCATTTGGTCAGCACCAACTTGAAGTCGGAGCCTTCCTTGACAACCGCAGTCTTGTAGCCCAGGCCGGTCACAAACCGGGTGACATTGTCCAGGGCGCCCTTGTCGTCAAACAGAACTTCCAGTGTGGCAGGATTATTCTTTTCGATTTCCTTGCGGACCGTGACCAGGGGCATGGGGCAAAGCAGACCTCTTACGTCAACCATTTTAAAACCTCCTTAGTCTTCCTTCTTGGGCAGATTCATCATGCTGATCACAGCAAAGACGATGAAACCAATGATGATGGCGATACGGCCCTTGGTGCCTACGCCGCCGGCAGCGTCAGCGCTGGCAGCAGCACCGGCCAGACCAAAGTTGTGGGAGAAAGCAGCGCCCACGATCATACCCAGAACAGCAACAGCGGAGTCACCGTTGCCGGAACCGGCCAGGATCAGCTGACGCAGAGGGCAGCCGCCCAGCAGTACGGAGCCCCAGCCAACCAGAGCCATGCCCAGGAAGCTCCAGACATGGTCGGAGTGCGCAACAGGCTGACCGGCAAAGCCCAGCTTGAAGCTGCCCATGACGATATTGCCGATCAGAGCAATAACGAAGACAGCAACGAAGCCATAGAGCAGGCGGAAATCCTTGAACATAATACCGTCCCGGATGCCGCCGGCCATGCACAGACGGGTCTTATAAGCAGCAGCGCCGACAACAGCAGCAATCAACAGAGCAACCAGAGCGGGAGCCGTCATGGAGCCGGGGCCTTTCTCGGAGAATGCGAACAGAGAAGGAACTGCCAGAGACAGGATGAACAGGCCAGTCAGAACCACCAGCAGGATGGAGCCTTCAGCCTTGCCTACGTCATAAGCGCGCTTCAGGGAGAAGCCCTTGTTCAGGCAGACAACGCCAATGCCGATACCGGCAGCAAAGCCGAACAGAGCAATCAGAGCATTCAGGTCACCACCGGCCAGACGCAGCATCATACGCAGGGGGCAGCCCAGGAATGCCAGAGCGCCGATCATCACGAAAGCGCCCAGAACGAAACGGGTAGCGGGAGAAGAACCGGCCTTTGCACGGTACTCCTTGGAAGCAACGGACATGATAAATGCGCCCAGAACCAGACCCACGATTTCGGGACGGAAGTACTGAACGACAGCGGCGCTGTGCATCTTGGTAGCACCGGCGATATCACGCAGGAAGCAGGCGATGCAGAAGCCCATGTTTGCGGGGTTACCCAGAGCAGTCAGAACGACAGCAGCCAGGCCAACCAGACCGCCGGCCAGAACCACAGGCCAATTGATCTTCTTCATAAAAAACCCTCATTTCTTTCTACTGTAATTGCTTACAAGTGAAGCTGCATTTATTATAGAGGGTTTTTACAGAAAACACCAATTCTTGTTTTCTATAGCAGTTTCCGTTATTATCGGCAAAAGCGATTACACCTTATCGCTTTGGGACTGTACATACTCCACAAATTTCTTTTCTGCACCGGTCAGGGTGATATCCTTGCGCCAGGTCAGATAAATATTGCGGTATACGCCACCGGAGTCCAGGTCGAAGGACAGCAGTTTTCCCGACTCCAGTTCCTCCCGCACCGTCAGCTCGGACACCACGGAAACGCCGATGCCCCGACTGACACTGGACTTGATGGCTTCGGTATTGTCGATCTGGGCCACCAGGTTCAGTGACCGCACCGGAACACCCAGCCGGTTCAGATACGCCTCCATGGCTTTGCGTGTACCGGAACTGACTTCCCGGAGAATCATGGGCTCCTTCAGCAGCAGCCGGCCGCTGGTGCCGCTGCTCTTCAGCTTCCGGTAATGCTCTGTATTGGGTGTGATCAGCACCAGGCGATCATCCGAAATCACATGATAGTTATAATTCTCCCGGTCATTGGCGGAACCAACAAATCCGAGCCGGGCATCTCCCTGCTTCAGCAGCTGGTGGATCCGGTCAGAGTCTCCCCGCTGCAGCACATAGCGGCTGTCGGGATTTTCTGTCAGAAAGCCGGACATCAGTTCCGGTACCAGATACTGGGACGGCACAGAGGAGGCGCCCACCACCAGCTGGCACTGCTCCAGGGTAGTGCCCAGATTCTGCAGGCTCTGGCAATGGTTCAGGATCTCCTTAGCCATGTCATAGGCCTGCTTGCCTTCTGCAGTCAGCTGCACCCGTCTGCGGGAGCCGCGCTGGATCAGCCGCACCCCCAGCACCTCTTCCAGTGCACTGATATGGGCACTGACAGTGGACTGGGTCAGATACAGTGCCTCCGCCGCTTTTGTAAAACTGGAATACTCTGCCGTGGTGACAAAGGCCTCCAGCTGCTTCAGATTGATCTCCAACATTCTATTTATTACTCCTTTTTCCGTGACAAAACGGGTTCTCTGTGGTATACTCCCATGTAAGGAGGGATTCAACATGCGTACGATTTATCTGGACAACGCCGCCACGTCCTATCCCAAGCCGGAAGGCGTCAGCAACCGTATGAAAGACTATATGGACCATATCGGAGCCACCATCAACCGCAGTGTCTATGGTGCTGCTCAGGATGCGGGTCTGACCACTCTGCTGCTGCGGGAAAGCATTGCCCGGTTTTTTCATTTTCCGGAAGCTCCCACCCACGTGATCCTGACCCCCGGCGCCACAGCCGGACTGAACATGGTCATCAAGGGACTTCTGAAACCAGGTGACCACTGCATTGTCAGCTCCATGGAGCACAACGCCGTCATGCGGCCCCTGCTGCAGCTGCCCGGCGTGGAATTCGACCGGATCCCCGGAAACCGGGAAGGTCTCATTGATCCCAGGGATGTAAAAGCATTGATCCGTCCCAATACGAAGCTTCTCGTTATGGCCCACGGCAGCAATGTCTGCGGCGCCGTTCAGGATGCAGAGGCTGTGGGCAGGATCTGCACAGAAAACGGCATACCCTTTGTACTGGATGCCGCCCAGACAGCAGGCCATATCGACATTGATTTTGAAAACTGGGGCTTGTCCGCCCTGGTGGCTCCCGGTCACAAGGGTCTGCTGGGTCCCTCCGGCATCGGCGTTCTGTTGCTGAAGGACAGCTTCGCGAAGCTTCTGGATCCCCTCATCGCCGGCGGCACCGGCAGTGCATCGGATTCTGAATATCTGCCCCATTATCTTCCCGACCGGTTTGAATCCGGAACGCCCAACCTTCCCGGTATTTACGGTCTGGCTGCTTCCATGGAATTCCTTCTGCAAGAGGGCACGGAAAAACTCCACAGCCACGAGATGGCTCTGTGCCGCCGGTTCCTGGACGGTCTGAAGAACATCCCCGGTGTCGCCGTCTGCGGTCCCCGGGGACTTGAAAACCGGGTTGGCGTCATCTCACTGGACTTCATCGGTCAGGACAATGCGGAGGTTGCTTACCAGCTGGAAACCCAGTTCGGTATTCTCACCCGCTGTGGTCTGCACTGCGCCCCCTCTGCCCACAAAACCCTGGGCACCTTCCCCCGGGGAACCGTCCGGTTCTCTCTGGGTTTTGCATCCACCGAAGCAGATGTAGATGACGCGCTGGAAGCCATCCGGCAGGTCTGTGCCGGATAATACAATCGTTTTAAACGATAGCACACCGTTTTCCTCCTGTCAAGGCACAGATCCATGGTTTTTTACATGGTTTATTCCAAAACATAATAAAAAACCGGCTTCATTCCTTCAAATGAAGCCGGTTTCTGTTTTTTATTACAGGCCCAGTTCGTCCTGCCAGAGCGCAATGTACTTTTTCGCCTGGGATGCGCTGTTGCCCTCCGCCGCCATGCGCAGTACCGGCTCCGTTCCGGAGAACCGGCAGATGATCCAGCTGCCGTCGGCAAAATATACCTTGCAGCCATCGCTGCGGTCCACCTTTTCCACCGGCTCCCGGAAGTCCGGCAGCTGATGCTGGACAAAGAGCCGCTCCTGCAGCAGTTCCTTCTTGCTGACGGTCATGGTGAAAGCCCGCTCCTCATAGTACAGCTCTCCGTACCGGTCGGTGATCTCCCGGTACAGCTGGGAAATGGTCTTTCCGGTGACGGCCCGCATTTCCACCAGCAGAGCTGCGGCATAGATACCATCCTTGCCCTGGATATGGCCCTGAACTGCCAGACCGCCGGAGGATTCGCCGCCGATGATGGCGCCGGTCTCCGCCATTTTGGCGGAGATATATTTAAAGCCCACCGGCACCTCATGACATTCCTGGTCAAAGTCCATAGCCACCCGGTCCAGCAGATGGGTGGTGGAATTGTTCCGGACACAAGGGCCCATCCATCCCCGGTAGTTGAGGAAGTAGTAGTACAGCAGCACCAGAATGGTATTGGCATGGAGGTAACTGCCGAATTCATCGATCACGCCCAGCCGGTCCGCATCGCCGTCGGTGGCAATGCCCAGATCACACCGGTTCTCCACAACATAGTTGCTCAGCAGCCGCAGGGCATCGGCGCTGGGGGCAGGCATCCGGCCGCCGAAGAGGGTATCATGCTGCTCATGAATCACATCCACGTCACAGCGGCAGGTCAGCAGAATGGTTCGCAGACTGCTCTGGCTGACGCCGTACATGGGATCGATGGCCACCCGCAGGGAAGTATTCTTGATCTTCTCCACATCCACCATCTGCAGAATGCTGTCGATATAATCATTGAAGGGATAGCTCTCCCGGATGATGCCCAGGGCCATCGCCCGGCCATATTCCATGGTCTTGATATCTCCGGGGGCGATGTCCCGGATCTGCTCCTCGATCTTTTTCGTGACGGATGCCTCCGCATCCCGGCCCCCGGCAGTAAACACCTTAATTCCGTTGTAAATGGCCGGGTTGTGGCTGGCGGTAATTGCCATACCGTAAGGCGTCTGCCGACGTTTCACCGTATACATGATCAGGGGCGTGGGAGAAGACCGGGCCACCATAAAGACCCGGAAGCCGTGGCCAGCCAGGACTTCCGCTGCCCAGTGGGCAGATTCCTTGGACAGGAATCGCCTGTCGTAGCCGATGACGATCTCCTTTCCTCCATGACCCTCCAATTCCATCAGGCGGCACAGTCCTGCTGCCACCAGGCGGATATTCTCCTTGGTGAACTCATCGGCAATGATGGCGCGCCATCCGCCGGTTCCGAATTTGATCATGTATTTCCCTTCTCTCTTCTGTTTTGAAAAAAGCACCTCTGACGAAGCCTTTTGGTTGCCAGAGGTGCTTTTCTGTACTGATAACAATTATTATACTAAAAATCTGCCGGTATTGCAAGTGAATACCTTACTTTTCGGCAACATTCACACCGGCTGCCCGGAGATCCCGGCGCAGAAGCAGCACGTCATCATGGAACACGGCACCGGGAATACCGCACCAGAGAGCGCCTTCGATGTTGGCAGGCAGGTCATCCACAAAGAAGCACTCCTCCGCTTTCAGATGGAAGCGCTCCAGCAGCAGCCGGTAGATCTCCGGCTGGGGCTTGATGACCTTTTCATCCGCGGAAACAATGGTACCATCAAAGAACCGGCTGGCTTCGATCCGGGGCCAGTAATCATGCTGGCGATAGCTGGCATTGCTCAGCAGATAGATACCGTAGCCGTTGGCCTTCAGTTCTTCCACCAATTCATACATTCCCGGGATCGGCAGAATGGGCCGGTCCCACATGCTGACCAGCTTCCCGGCGGCATCGTGCAGATGCTCCGGCAGCCGTCTGCAGATACTGGCAGCCGCCTCCGCATCAGTCATGGAGCCCCGGTCCATCCGGGCCCATTCCAGAGAACGGAAAACCTCCCGCTTCAGAAGTTCCTTGTCTCCGCCATCGATGCCCAGCCGGGTAATGAACAGATCCCGGTCGAACCGGATCAGCACATTGCCCATGTCGAATACAATATTGCGGATCATACGATCTTCACCTTACCCTTTGTGGCTCGGAACACGATCAGCAGGGAAATGATGGTAGTGACCGTCAGGATGGTGGCCAACGCACTGGCAGGGCCATCATTCATGTGGGTGACCTCCTGATAGATAGCAATGGCAATGGTGGAAGTCTTGCCGGAATACAGCATGATGGAGCTGGAAAGCTCATTTATGCAGGTGATCCAGCTTAAGACCGCGCCGGACATAACGCCGGGCAGCATCATGCGGGCCGTCACTGTGAAGAATGTCTTCAGGGGAGACACGCCCAGATTGATGGAAGCTTCCTCCACAAAGGGGTCCATCTGATACAGGAATGCCGTTCCCGACCGGACAGTATAAGGCAGTTTGCGGATAACATAGGAAATGATCATAATGGCAGAGGTACCCACCAGGATCATAGGCTTACGGTTGAAGGCAATGATCAGGCCGATACCCAGAACACTGCCGGGAATGACGTAAGGGAACATGATCAGGGTGTCGATGATGTTGGCAACCTTACCTTTCTTGCGCACCAGCACATAGGACACCAGAATACCTACAAAGATGATGAATACAATGGCGATCAGGGAGAATACATAGGTATTCTTAATATTGGTAGCCAATTTTGCACTGATAAAGCGGTAATTATTCAGGTTGATACCCTTCACCATACCGGAGAAGCTGCGTTCAATGAAAGACTGGCAAATCACAACAATCTGAGGCAGGAATGCCAGGAACACAACGATGTAGATGGGCAGAGACACCAGGAACCGCTTCCAGCCGTGCAGCTTGGTCTCCTGGGGAGGCCGCAGAGAGCTCATCATATAGTTGCGCTTGTCAATGACCAGTTTCTGGAACATAAGCACCAGCAGCGAACAGGATACGATGATAACAGACAAGGCCGAAGCCATATAGGGGTTTGTGGCACTTTCGGACATATATTCATTGTACACCAGAACCGGCAGCACAACATAGCCTTCACCCATCAGCATGGGGGTACCAAAGTCCGCCAGACAGGTCATGAACACCATAACGCAGCCTGCCAGGATAGAAGGCAGAACCACAGGCAGGGTGACCGTCCAGATCCGCTTCAGCTTGCTCATGCCTAAGTTTTCGGCAGCTTCTTCCAGAGATGCATCGATGGAATTCATGGCGCCGGAAGTATACAGATAAATATAAGGGAACAGATGCAGGGTAAAGACGAAGATGATGCCGCCCTTTCCGTAAATGGTGGGCGCAGGCAGTCCCAGCGAGGTAATAAGCTTGGTGACAATGCCCTGACGGCCCGCCAGAATAATCCAGGAGTAGGCACCGATGAACGGGGGGCTCATGAGACTCATAATGATCAGGATATGCACCAGTGTCTTGCCGGGCACATTATACCGGGTCAAGACATACGCGATGGGCACACCGATCAGAAGAGATGTCAGCACCGTGGTGGAGCAAACCACAATAGACCGAATCAGCGGCTGATAGTAATACTCCTTGGTAAAAAAACGAACGAAGTTGTAAAGCGTTACACCTTCTACCTTATCAGAGAAAATACTCTTGGTCAGAATGGTATAGAAGGGATAAACAATGAACAGGCACATGGAGGCTATGACCATGAATCTGACAAAGAACCAGAAGTCCGGCCTCCACTTTTGACCGAGTCTCTGTTTCACTTGGACAGCACCTCCCCGGTTTCTGCAATATACAGGCTGATCCGGTTCGGATCGAAGTTCAGGAATACCCTCTTGCCGTCCTCATGAACAGCGGCAGTGTCCTTGGTATACTCATTGACGATGAGGCTCTGGCCATTGTCCAGCTCCACTTCATATTCGATGAAGTCACCCAGGAAGGTGGAGAACAGGACCTTGCCGGGCATACCCGTTTCACTGAAGAACAGCTGCTCGGGCCGGGCAGACAGCTTGCCCTTTCCGGTGAATTCCTTCTTCACAGGGATCTCAATGGTCATTTCGCCCTGAATGGTGACCTTGCCCCCCTGAACATCGCAGTCCAGGAAGTTGCTGACGCCGATGAAGCCTGCCACGAAGGGGTTCTGGGGCTTGGCATAGATCTCATTGGGGGTACCGATCTGCATGATGTTGCCATCCTTCATAACCGCGATCCGGTCGGAGATTGCCAGAGCTTCCTCCTGGTCATGAGTGACATAGATGGTGGTGATGCCCAGGCGGCGCTGCAGCTTCTTGATGACGGTACGCATCTGAACCCGCAGCTTGGCATCCAGATTGGAAAGGGGCTCATCCATCAGCAGCACGCTGGGCTCAATAACGAAGGCACGGGCCAGGGCAACACGCTGCTGCTGACCGCCGGACAGCTCATTGGGCTTCCGGTCTGCCAGATGCTCGATCTGCACCAGCTTCAGCGCCTCAGCGACTCGCTCTTCCATCTCCTTCTTGCCCACCTTCCGGGCCTTCAGGCCATAGGCTACATTTTCCTTAACCGTCAGGTGAGGGAAGATCGCATAGTTCTGGAATACCATACCGATATCCCGCTTGTGGGCAGGCACATCATTGATCCGCTTGTCACCGAAATAGAAGTCACCTGCTTCGATGGAGTTAAAGCCCGCGATCATGCGAAGCAGCGTGGTCTTGCCGCAGCCGGAAGGACCCAGCAGAGTGAAAAATTCACCTTCTTTGATATTCAGAGAAACTCCATTCAGGGCTGTAAAGTCGCCATAGCGCTTCACCGCATCCTTGATGATAACTTCATTGCTCATAGTAATCCTCTCCTTCTATGTCTTAAGACTCAAAAAAGCCGTCAGTACAGGCGGCGGTTTTCTTCAATCTTAAGAAGAGGGAGTCCCAACAGGGACTCCCTCTCGGGTTAGCAGAATATTAGCCGACGGTCAGATCGTTCCACTTTTCAACGATGTTAGCCTTCTCGGTGGCTGCGTATGCGAAGTCATAGTCACCCAGATCCAGAGTGGACAGTTCGCACAGGCCCTCGGGGGTCAGGTCAGAACGGACAGGACGACGCTTCCAGGAAACGTTCTGATCCTTCTGAACATCGATGCTCAGCATGTAGTTGATGAACAGCTCAGCGTTCTCCTGGTTGGGGCAGTTCTTGACCAGAGAAATGCCATCGGGAACAGCGGAGTTCATCTCAGGGTAGACAAAACCGATGTCGGGGTTGTCAGCATACAGAACAGCAGACTTCTCCAGGGTCACACCCAGGACATATTCGCCGGAAGCAACCAGCTTGTGGCATGCAGAGGAGCCATCCTGCAGCTTGCCATCCAGGTTATCGATGAACTTGTCGACCAGTGCCCAGCCTTCGTCCAGAGTGGGCTGGCTGAACAGCATGGTGCACAGCTGGGTGTAAGCGGAACCGGACTTGGCAGGAGATGCGTAAGCGATCTTGCCCTTCAGTGCGGGATCCGTCAGGCCTTCCCAAGTGGTAGGAACGGAAGCCTCATCGATCAGAGTCTTGTTGTAGATGAAGCACATGGGCAGGGGGGACTCACCGATCCACATGTCATCAGCATCCTTGTAAGCATCGCCGATAACATCGTCATGCTCAGAAACGAAGGGCTGGAACAGCTCGACCTGGCCGGCCAGAGTGTCAGCGCCGCCGCCCCACAGGACGTCACACTGGGGATTCTCAGACTCAGCAGCAATACGCTGGATAGCCTCGCCAGTGGGGATGCTCAGGAACTCCACATTGATGTTGGGGTACTTTTCCATGAACATGGAGACACCAGCTTCCAGAGGCTGGGGATCATGGGGGGAGTAGATAACCAGATTACCGGTGTAATCCTCGGGAGCCTTTTCAGCGGGAGCAGCTTCAGTAGCAGCGGGAGCCTCGGCAACAGGGGCATCAGCCTTGGGAGCTTCGGTTTCAGCGGGTTCGCTGGAACCGCAGGCAACCAGACCCATGGTCAGAACCAGCGCCAGCAGCAGAGCAATGATCTTCTTCATTTGTTTTCCTCCTAAATTATTTCAAAATAGGTCTGCGGCAGAACCGTGTTCTGCCAACGAGGTCATTATAGCACGACTTCCCCCAGCCCTTCAATCGCCAAAGACGCACAAAAAAGGCCCTATTTTTTTGTGTGAATCAACAATAAATCCACTGTTTTCCGAACTTTTATTCTAATTATAAATAAATACACCTTATTTATTATACAGCATAATAAATATAGCAGACTTATTGACAATCGATATTTCAGGACTTATAATCATAATGAACATGTTCATAAAGGAGATTTCTATGCCAAAGATCATCGAAGACCTGCCCCGCCGTCTGATGGAGGAGGCCCGCCGTCAGGTACAGGAATCCGGCTATTCCGCCCTGACCATCCGCTCCGTGGCGAAAGGTTGCGGTGTCGGCATTGGCACCGTTTACAATTATTATGCCTCCCGGGATGCTCTGGTGGCTTCTTTCCTTCTGAAGGACTGGAACCGCTGTCTGGATGAGATCCACGCCGCAGGCGAAGCTGCCATCCTGCCGGAGCCGGTTCTGCGAAAGGTCTACGACAGTCTGAATCAGTTCCTGCAGCAGCACGCCGCCGTTTTTCGGGATGAGGCTGCCGCGTCTGGTTTTGCCGGATCTTTCAGTCACTATCACGGTCTGCTGCGCGATCAGCTGGCAGAACCCATCCGGAGATTCTGCCCCGATGATTTCACTGCGGAATTCATCGCTGAAGCCATACTGGTCTGGACAGTAGCCGGAAAAACCTTTGATGAACTCTATGCACCCATTCAAAAACTTCTGTAAGGAGAGATGAACAATGTCAAGCTTTGAAAACCTGCGGATTGTAGACAATTTCTATCAGACCTCCCTGTTCTTCCCCATGCCCACGGTGGTCATCAGCACCTTGTGCGAAGACGGCTCCACCACACTGGGCCCCTACTCCCTGGTGCAGCCTTATTATGTGGCCGGCAAGGATTATTATGCCATGCTGCTGTCCTGCCGCAATTCCTCCAATACCGCCCAGAACATCCTGCGCACCGGCAAATGCGCCATCAGCTTTGTGGATGACAAGCCCAAGGCCTTCAAGGAATGCGTCAAGCTCAGCTGGCCCGGTGACAAGCCCGAGGACAAGATGCCCAAGTGCCAGTTCCGGCTGGAAAAGAGCATGGTTGAGGAAGAGACCGGCGAAAAGCGGCCCATGGTCCTGACCGATGCCATTCAGGTCATCGAATGTACCTGGGTCCGGGAGCTGGATCACGCCGAAAACGATCAGCCCGGTGAACTGAACGGCTATGAGCCTCCCTATCACGATTTCAATGGCATCACTTCCAAATTCGGCGCCCATTTCATTCTGAAGATCGACAAAATCCTGATGAAAAAGAAGTACCGTGACGCCATCATCAACGGCGTGAAGGCCAAGGACTTCCCCGCCCTGCCTGTGGACTACGGCTACCGGGACAGCAAGAATTTCTGGTTCCACCGCAAGACCCGGATGCGGGCAGAGCTGCTGCCCATGCGCCAGGCTTCCCTGGAATCTGTCCGTTATGCCGCAGACCGTGCCGATGACACGATCCGTTTCACCGATGAAGCTCTGAAGACCATTCTGAATGTGCCCCGGGTATTCCTGCCTCTGGTGCTGAAGGGCTGCGTGGACTGGGCAAAGGAAAACGGTGTGGAGCTCATCGATGAGACCCACATGAAGATCATCAACGACAAGCGTTCCAAGGAAAAGAACAAATGATCATTTCCCTACTATATTAATAAGGAGGATTTATTATGAAAGTTGTACTGGCAGGCGCCTTTGGCAATCTGGGTGCTGAGATTCTGAAGTGTCTGGTGGCCGATGGTCATGAGATCATTGCTGCCGATCTGAAGGAAGCCACTGTAGCAGGCTGCGAAGGCAAGTATACCTTTGCCCCCATCGATGCCACCAAGCCCGAAACACTGAAGGGTCTGTGCGAGGGTGCCGATGTGGTCATCACCACCATGGGCCTCACCGGCGCATCCACCCGGTTCACCGCCTATGACATCGACCAGAAGGGCAACCTGAACCTGTACGAAGAATGCAAGCGGGCCGGTGTGAAGAAATTCAACTATGTGTCCGTCATTTCCTGCGATGAGAAGGGTGCCGAAGAGGTTCCCATGCTTCACGCCAAGTTCCTGGTGGAGCAGGAGATCAAAAAGCAGCCCATGGATTACGTCATCTATCGTCCCACCGGCTATTTCTATGACATTGCCAAGGTCTTCAAACCCTACATCGACAAGGGGGAAATGCAGCTGCTGAAGGGCTACGGCGGCGTAAAGGCCAACGTGGTGGACTGCCCCGACTTCGCCCGGTTCATCGTGGATCACATGATGGATACCAATGTGACCTATAACGTGGGCGGCAAGGAAACCTACACTTACGAGGAAATGGCAAAGATGTGCTTCGATGCCGCCGGCAAGCCCATGAAGATCAAGTGGGCTCCCATCTGGCTGTTTGGAATTCTGGCCAATCTGCCCAAGATCAAAAAGGCCGGCAAGCATGATATCATTCTCTTCTCCAAGTGGACTCTGAGCCACGATCTGGTGGGCGACACCTGCATCGGTGACAAGAGCTTTGCCGAATACATCCAGAGCTATTTCGGAAAGGAGTAACCCATGGGCTGGAATTATCTTGGTATTTTCTTTGCGCTGAGTCTGGTGGTCTGCCTGTGCGGCTTTAAGAAGTACGTTTACTTCATGTCCATCGGCTACGGCTTCTCTGTGGCAGTCATCGGCGCCGCCATGGCAGTTATGAGCCTCATGGGCATCTTCTCCGCCGGGATCGCCCACTACATCCAGTTTGCCCTGTTCATCATCTATGGCTTCCGTCTCTCCGGCTTCCTGCTGATCCGGGAGATCAAGAATGCCGCCTACCGCAAGACTCTGGCAGAAGCCACCGGTGATGAGAGCAAGCTGCCCTTCTTTGTGAAGGTGGTCATGTGGCTGACCATGGGCGTTCTGTACACCGCCCAGACCTCCGGTGTCGCCTTCCGGCTCTTTAACGGCTGCGAGACTGGCCTGATTCAGTGGCTTGGTATTGCCATTTCCGCCTTTGGCATCGGTCTGGAGGCCGTGGCCGACCAGCAGAAGAGCGCCCAGAAGGCCAAGCGGCCCGACATGGTTGCCACCGAGCAGCTGTACAGGATCGTCCGCTGCCCCAACTATTTCGGTGAGATCCTGTTCTGGACCGGTGTCACCGTTTCCGCACTGGATATTCTGAACGGCATGGGCCAGTGGATCACTGTCATCATTGCCTACATTCTCATCGTCTTTATCATGTTCAACGGTGCCCAGCGGCTGGAAAAGCGGCAAATGGCCCGTTACGGCAACAATGCCGAATACAAGGCCTATGCCGACAAGACCCCCATCATCATCCCCGGCCTTCCCATTTATCATCTGAATAAGCAGAAGTAACCATACTGCGGCATTTCCTGCCGCAAAAAAGAGGTAGAATCATGTACGACTTTTCCATTTCCATGGCTCTGGTGGATTTCATTCCGGTGCTGCTGTTCGGCTATGCTGCCGCTCTGCTGCAGCGGGATCTGTACCCCCATATGCGCAAGAGCAGCTTCGCCCTGTTTGCCGCCGGAACCATCAACGTATTCTGCGCCGGCTTATGCAAGGCACTGTGGAAACTGCTGTATGCCGCCAATATCTGTGACTTTGCCGCCCTGAACGCCATGTTCCTGCCGGTGCAGTCCATCGGCTTTCTGCTGATCGGTCTGGGCCTTGTGAGCATGTTCCTGATGAAGTCCCAGGGCACCCTCCTGCTGGCTGCCCCGCCCCTGTTCAAGGGCACCTTTGTGTTCATCGGCATGATGGTGGCAGGCCTTGGCTTCATGTGCGGTGTACTCAGCATCATTGCCGCACGGCTGAAGAAGAAGGGCGCTATCGCACTGTTTGTGCTGGCCTTTGTAGGCAGTATGGGTATGGGCTATATGTCCAGCCACGACTCCACCTCCGCCCTCATCAACTGGATCGAGCAGGGCATCAACACCCTTTCCCAGGGCTGTCTGATGGCCGGTGTGATCCTGCTGGACAGGGCCGGTCTGCGGGAAAAACGGATTCTGAAAGGCGAATAATGCCATATTCTCCCGCGGCTCCGGAGCATTGCTTCGGAGCCGCTTTCCGTATTGACTTCCCTATGGCGTTATGCTATCATAAACTTGCTCATCGGAGGGCTTGTCATCGCAATGACGAAGCTGGATAAGATGTCGGGTGTCGCCCGGAATCTTATCCACTTTTTTGTTATACGGAGGTTTTTATGGCTAACAAAGAGGAGATCCGCCTTTCTGACCACTTTACGGTTTCCCGGCTGCTGCGGTTCACTTTCCCCAGTATCGTAATGATGATCTTCACCTCCATCTACGGTGTGGTGGATGGTTTCTTCGTTTCCAACTATGCCGGCAAGACGGCCTTCGCTGCAGTCAACTTCATTTTTCCCTTCCTGATGATTCTGGGTACCGTTGGCTTCATGTTCGGCACCGGCGGCAGTGCACTGGTATCCTGCACTTTGGGCGCCCGGGACAACGAACGGGCCAACCGGATCTTCTCTCTGCTGATCTATATTTCCCTGATTCTGGGCGTGGTCATTGCTGCACTGGGCATCGTCTTCCTGCGGCCCGTGGCAAAGCTGCTGGGCGCCGAGGGAGAGATGCTGGAAAACAGCGTACTCTATGGCCGCATCATCCTCGTCGCTCTGCCTGCCTATATCCTGCAGATGGAATTCCAGAGTTTTTTCGTTACTGCGGAAAAGCCCCAGCTGGGCCTGTGGGTCACAGTGGCCTCCGGCGTCACAAACATGGTTCTGGACTGGCTGCTGGTGGGCATTTTGCCGCTGGGACTGGTCGGCGCCGCCTCTGCCACCGTGCTGAGCCAGGTTGTCGGCGGTTTTCTCCCCCTGTTCTATTTCGCCCGGCCCAATGCCAGTCTGCTGAAGCTGGGAAAGACCCGGTTCGATGCTCAGGCCCTGTTTCGTACCTGCACCAACGGTTGTTCGGAACTGATGAGCAATATTTCCATGTCCCTGGTCAGTATGCTCTACAACATTCAGCTCCTGCGTTACGCCGGAGAGAATGGCATTGCCGCCTACGGCACCATGATGTATGTGAACATGATCTTTCTTGCCGCCTTCATCGGTTATTCCATTGGCACCGCACCGGTAGTAGGATTCCACTACGGCGCCCAGAACCACGGAGAACTGAAAGGCCTGCTGCACAAGAGCGTCGGCATTATCGGCGTTTTTTCCATTGGCATGCTCCTGCTGGGCTTTGTGCTTGCCCGGCCTCTGTCTCAGCTTTTTGTGGGTTATGATCCGGAGCTGATGGATCTGACCGTGGAAGGCTTCTATATTTTCGCTCTGTCCTTCCTGTTTGCAGGCTTTGCCATCTTCAGTTCCGGCTTTTTCACTGCACTGAACGATGGTCTGACCTCTGCCCTGATCTCCTTCCTGCGGACACTGGTGTTCCAGATCGCCGCTGTTCTGATCCTGCCCCTGGTCTGGGGCATCGATGGTATCTGGTGGTCCATCGTGGTGGCAGAAGCCATGGCCGTGGTGGTGGGAGCATTGCTGCTGATCATCAAGCAGAAAAAATACCATTATTAAGAAAAAACCGGGAAGGCCAAGCCTTCCCGGTTTCTGTTTTACTGGTTATCCTCCGGCAGCAGAACACTGTCTGCCTGCTCTCTGATCCGGAATTCCCGGAAGTAGGTCTGCTCCATGGGTATCCATTCCGTAAAGAAACGCCGCTGCAGAAAAACGGGCCGCTGAAGGATCCGGTTTTCCCGGATCTCCGGGGAAACCGTCAGAAACAGCTTCCAGTCATAGACATCCCCAAAATAAGGGTGCTGGCTGTAGGTCCCCTCCACGATGGTCACAGCCTTTGGTATCACCGACACCGGTTCTTTCAACATGCCGGCAGCGCAGTCATAGGGGCGGTAAGAAAAGACCTTTCCCGCTTTCAGGGGCTGCAGTACCTCCTCCCAAAACCGCTCATAGTCCACATTTCCACCGGTCTGTGCCAGCCGCTGAGGTGTCCTCTGCTCCGGCCGCAGAAAAAAATCATCCATGTGCAGCACATTGCAGTCAAGCCGTCCGGCCAGTGCTTCCGCCAGAGTGGATTTGCCGGAGGTACAGCTGCCGTCAATGGCTATCAGGATGCTTTCCTTTTCTTCCAGCAAAGCCTGAATCTTCTGTTGGACCGATCCGATGATTTTTTCCATATCCGTTCCCTTTCCGGCTTGCAGCACTGCCGCAGATTTGGTAAAATCATAGCACAAAAACAAAAGGAGCGCAACTGCCTTATGAAAACCATTCTTCTGACCCACGCCCGGCGATATCCCCGTATGGAGCCCCGGGACGCCGTAAAGCTGCTTTACCAGAGCGAGTTCGGTGGAGGCCATCTGATCCGGGATGAAGACGGCTGTCTCCGTTTTCTGCAGCAGGAATACGCCGCCACGCCGCAGGCAGAGAATTGTACCCTTCTGGAGGAGATCGGCAGCGGCATGGTACGGATTCAGCTGGCAGCACTGGATGCCCACGGCTATCCGGTGGAGGATCTGGGCCGGGATTTCATTCGCTCCGCTGCACTGCCCCGAGGCAGTATGGAAGGATTTCAGGAAAAACTTTCCCTGCTGACTGCCCTGACTCTGACTGGAGCCATGCCCTTCTCTGCTGAGGAACTGGACGCTTACCTACAGCAATATGAAGCCGCGGGCTTTCCTCCGGTGTCCCACAGCGATACCTACCGAAGTGCCTACCACCCTGCTTACCGGGTGGTGGATTCAGACTGTATTCCCGAAAAATACCGGATGCGCTGAAAACGCATCCGGCTTTTTTATAGCTTGTCTGCCTGCAGTTTCCGGTACTGCCGGGGAGAGATGCCGTACTCCTGCTTAAAGGCCCGGTAGAAAGAAGAGTAATCCGAAAAGCCTGTCTTCTCACCGACTGTCTCCATGGGCACATCTGCCTCGATCAGCGTTTTCGCCATGATCAGCCGGCGCTGGGTAACGCAGCGGTAAAAGCTGACGCCCATTTTCTTCCGGAACAATTGGGAAATTGTGCTTTCGCTGACATAAAACTGCCGCGCCGTGTCGGCAAGCGTGATCTTCTGGCCCAGATTCTCCTCCACATAGGTCATGACCCGATCCAGCAGTTCCGGTTGCTCCGCCATCAAAGGCTTCACCCGGCTGTCCAGCAGCGCCCGCCAAATCTGACTCACCAGCGTCATGGTATTTCCCAGCACCGCCACCTCCCAGCCGGGCAGCATTTTCTCAGACTCCTGCACCCCTGTCCGGAAGCTGTCCCCCAGAAACTCCCAGGGCGTTCCCGCTGTGCGGATCAAATTGCTGTTCTTCTCCACATTCAGCTTTTCCGCAGCAAACTGTCGGATCATCTTCTCGACAAAATCCGGACTGAGCCACAGCACATAGCGCTCATAGGGTTCCGTCATTTTTTCCGGCAGCAAGGGCCGGTGGCTGATGCCCGGGGGCACCAGAACGATGTCTCCCCTCTGAAGCCGGTAACGCTCGGTTCCCACCAGATACTCCACATCACAGGTATTGCGGCAGTACAGCACCTCATAGAAGGTGTGGCTGTGCAGAGATACGCTGGTATTGCTCCAGCTGACATCCCGGTGGGTCTCCACAAGACGGGAGGTCATTTCCAGTTCCTGATAGAAGTTGCCGGGATCAATGCCCAGAGCCTCCATCCGGTCAAGAAAATCCCGGTATTCCTCCGGAGATTCCGGACGCGGAAAGTCTCCGGTCAATTTTCGCAGTTCGGACAATTTCACAAATAACTACCCCATTTTTTATTTCTTTTGTGTATATTCTAGCACAGTTTTACTGGATTTGCAATCTAAATTGCAAATATCGCAATATACTTTGCGTTCATAGTTTGGTAATATATAGTTGTAAATTGCGGGGGATCGGCTGTGAACCCGTGAAAAAGATACAAAGGAGAAATTATAATGGCTAAGAAACCCACCGGCGACAAGCTGACAGTCAAGCACTGGATCGGCTACATGCTGGGTGACTGGGGCGGCTGCATGACCTTTGCGCTCATGGGCTCCTTCGTTACCCGTTACTACACCAACGTTCTGCAGGTCAACACCGTTGTTCTGGCCGCTCTGCTGGCTATCTGGAACATCTGGGACGCCGTCAACGATCCCATGATGGGCGCTCTGATGGACAAGATGTTCGCAAAGAACCGTAACCCCAAGGGCAAGTTCCGTCCCTGGCTGCTGCGGGCTACCCCCATGCTGGCTGTGACCTCCATCATCTTCTGGACTGTGCCCACCATGTTCGAAGGCACCATGATGATCGTGATTCTGTTCATCTGCAAGATCCTGTACGAAGCAACCTACACC
>JAFQTF010000033.1 GCA_017409205.1 Oscillospiraceae bacterium
CCCCAGCGCAAGGCGATGATTGACTACCTGCGCCGTAGGGAAAAGAGCCTGACCATGGATGCGGAGGATTTTTGCGATTGCATCCAGTCCATCATTGTGATCGATGCCCGTATGCAGGATGTGGTGGATATCGTGGAAAAAGAGGGCCTGGTTTTCAACAGCAAATGGGATATCGGCGAATTCGCCAGCCTGTACCAAAATCTGAACAACCACACCCACAAGCATACCAATCGGGGCCACACCCCGGACGAGCTGTTCATGCAGTCTCAGCGAGGCAAACAGCTGGCCGAGCGCATTGCTCCGCCGAACCAGCTGAGCTTCTTCGACACACCTCTGGAAAAGCCAAAGCTGACCGTCGTCGGCAAGCCAGCCAGAAACGCCCCCTGCCCCTGCGGCAGCGGAAGAAAGTATAAGAATTGCTGCGGAAAAGAGTAAAGAGAAAAAATATGCTGAATAGTGTCACGTTTCGGCTGGCTGCGTACATAATGAATTGTGGACTTGTGATTTCGGATTCAGCAAGATGAAGTATTTGGGAAGCAGGTGCATTTATGGAATTGACGGTATTTTGGGCCAAGACGGAGCCTTTTCAGTCAGTTGTTACACACGGAGTCGTTAGTGGAGCAATATGCAGATATCTGATAAATGGGTATTTGTCAGATGGAAGCCGGAAGCTGGCTGCTGATCTGCTGAGAATGAGGGAAGAAGAATTGTCCGATTTTTTGGCATATTTGACCTCTCTTCACGATATCGGTAAAATCGAGTACCACTTCCAATGCAAGGATTCGGATATGAAAACCAGGCTGAAGGAACTTGGAGTGGACAGACACTATCTGGGGAAGGAATTCTATCGCCACGAGAAGACCGGTGAAACGATGATCGGCCGCATTTGGGAGCAGCAGGATCAGGATGAGGATTCTGCATATGTATTCGCTGCGCTGATCGGTGCGCACCATCAGAAGAATCATGGCGACGGGTCCAGAAGCAAAGACCCCTTTTTCGCAGAGTATTGTGAAAAGTTTGAGTCAATTATGCGCAGCAGATTCCTTTCCGGTTCAGACGGGGCATTGCCGGAGATCCCGGACAAGCTCGAAGGTGTTTTTGAATCGATCATGCTGGGCATCTTGATTCTGTCAGACTGGATCGCATCCGGTTCCCTGTTTGCCGATGCAGAAGATTGGATCAAAGAGGAAGACTGTGACAACCAGATCATCCGCAGGACGGAAGAATTTCTGGATAAAAGCGGGCTGAAGAAGGAATTGGTGCACTGGGGACAGGCTTTCCCAGATGTATGGCCCTGGATTCCCAAAGAAGGAATGCGCTTGCTCCAGCAGGGAGCGGAGAAGCTGATGACCTCCGGTAAACGACACAGACTGATCCTGATGGAAGCCCCCATGGGCGAGGGCAAGACGGAAGCCGGCATGTACTGTGCCGTGCAGATGCTTCGCCAGTGGAAAAAGGACGGCTTCTATGTGGCCCTTCCCACGGCAGCCACCTCCAATCAGATGGTTTCCAGAATGGAGGCTTGGTTCCAGACCTTGGGCATTCGGAAGAAGGTCCGGCTTCTGCATGGTATGGCCTGGATGGTGGATGACTGCACTTCAGAGGATACAGCAAATTCCGAAGACCATGACGAGATATCCCGATGGCTGGCCCCTCTGCGCCAGGGATTGCTGGGACAATTCTCCGTGGGAACCATCGACCAGGCAATGCTGGCCGTGACCAAGGCGAAATACGGCGTTCTTCGCTTACTGGGACTGAGCAATAAAGTCCTGGTGATCGACGAGATCCACTCCTACGATGTGTATATGGGCGAGTTTATCCAGAGGCTTCTGGAGTGGTGCAAAGCCATGGAGATCCCCGTGGTCATGCTGTCTGCAACATTGCCGCCGAAGCTGAAGGCAAAGCTGCTGGCTCCCTATACCAAGCAGCCTCTGTCCAGGGGATATCCTCTGATTACAGCGGTCTGTGAGGATGGAACGGTGGAGGAGCTGCCCATTGAAAAGACTGTGAAGAATATGACGGTTTCCGTGGAGCTGCTGCCGATCCTGAATGACCCGGAGCAAATCGCCCGGAAGGCAGCGGAGCTGACAGCCGATGGCGGCTGTGTCTGTGTGCTGATGAATACCGTCCGGCAGGCGCAGAAGGTTTATTCTGCATTGGAAAGCTGCTTTGACGGGGAACGGATGCTGTTTCATGCTCAGTTCCCGGCTGAACGGCGAAAGGAGATCGAAGAAACGTGCATTCGCAAATTTGGAAAGGATAAATCCAATCGTCCGACGCGAGCAATTCTGGTGGCGACCCAGGTGGTGGAGCAGTCGCTGGATGTGGATTTTGATGCCATGCTGACGGCGGTGGCACCCATCGACCTGGTGCTGCAGCGTATGGGCCGCATTTTCCGGCATGAGGATACGATCCGTCCGGCGCATTTGCAGAGTCCCTCCCAATTCATCCTGATCCCGGACGGAAATGATTTCGGTGTGGATGGATATGTCTATCCGGAGGTCTTGCTGCAGCAGACCATTCAGGTTTTGAAAGAGCGGGATACGGTCAGGATCCCGGAGGATCTGGCTCCGCTGGTGGCGGATGGATATGATGAAAGTAAGGTGCCTCTGGAAGCTTTCAAAGAGTGGATGGAGCACATGATCGGAGAGCAGGTGAAAGCCCAAAAAAGTGAAGAATACCTTATTGGAAATCCAAACATGACATATTCTGCTCTTAGTGTATCGAATGATTTCTTTGATGACGAGGGCGAAAACAAATATTTGACGGTGCAGACCCGGCTGGGAGAACCGTCCGTTCGGATCGCACTTTTGGAGCCGGAGCTGTACCAGCGGGTGGAAGCCTGCAAGGAGGACGGAACCGCAAAGGTTCGTGATAAGGAGCTGGCACGGAAAGTGCAGATGCAGAGTGTTTCTGTCACAGAAAGACGATTAAGATTCAATAAGTCCGAATTATCGTACATAAAAGGTGATAATCTGTTGTCAGGCGTTAGAGTGTATCCGGCCCAAAATGGAATTTGTGAGCTGCGGGGCGGCAGGATCCGCTTTGACGAAAAACTCGGAGTGATGATAGAGGAGGATAAAACATGAGGCCATCATTCAATGTGCTGAATGATCCATGGATACCTGTTGTGGCGCAGGATGGTGAGCGGTCGCTTCTGGGTATCCGGGAAACTCTGCGGCGGGCACCGGAGCTGAAGGAGATATCCGTGGTTTCGCCCCTGGAGGAATTCAGCGTTTATCGGTTTCTCAGTGTGTTCCTGATGGATGCCCTGCATCCCAAACGGGGACCAACGATCAAAAAACTGCTCAGACAGGGCTCCTTCGACATGGAGCAGATCGAGGCGTACATTTCTCTCTGTGAGGAGGAAGGCGTGTCCTTTGACCTGTTCGATGAACAGCGGCCATTTATGCAGGCGGCTTATGTGAAGGAGTGGGATAAGGAGCCGAAGCCGATCAGTGTCATCGATTGCACGTTGCCCAGCGGTAATAATCATCTGCATTTTGAGCATGATTGCGCTGAAAAGCATTGCCTGTGTTTTTCGGATGTATTCCCTAAGCTGCTTGCGGCGAATTTGTTTGCAATCAATGGTGGAAGCGGCTATCAGCCCAGCATTTCCAGTGACAGAGGCAAAAATCCCTACATGGTTTTAGTTAGTGGAGCAAATCTGTTTCAGACACTTTGCTATATGCTTTTGCCTTCGAGTGAGCATGACTACGATCAGGAAAAACCTGGCGTATGGATGTGCATTCCGGAAATCAAAGATAATAATATACCAGATACATCATTTTTTCGCATGATGTTGTATCCTGTACGCAGCATTCTTTTGAAACCGAATGAAGCGCAGAATACAATTGGCAAGGCTTATTTTTGTAGTGGTTACAAAGTGCCTGAGAAGGGTATCTGGCACGAACCAAATGCTGCTTATCAAAAGGTCCTTGTAAAAGAAGATGGAAAGGCACTTGAAAAATGGATTTCAGTAGCACCCACTCGTGGTATTGCACCCTGGCGTAATTATTCGGAGATTACTCGTGCATCAGGCAGACCCGAAGTTATCTCAAGATTTGCAAAGCTCGATCTCGGTTGGGAAAATGCTACCGTGATCTTATATGGTTTATGCTCTGATGACAACAATAATCGCATTCATACCATTCGATGTGACCTTCGTATTTCCAAAAAGCTGCTGGAGGATGAGGTCAGAGAAACACTGATCCAGTCCTGTATAAAAGATGCCAATGATATTGGTGCAGCACTTGAAAGAGCCCTCCGTATCGCGATGCAACAAGAAAAAGAAGATGCAAAGGGCAAGGACAGAAAAAAAGCCAATGCGCTTACAAAAGAGGTTGTGGACACCTATTATTCCAGATGTGAAACACTATTTTGGAAGCTTATCGATGATGCAAGCTGCTGTGGTGATGATCGTCTTGAAAAGCTGAAACAAACTTGGACACGAGATGTCTTTGCTCTTGCTCACCAGGAGTATACAAGGGCCGTTTCTGGTATTCTGGTAAGCGGGCAGGTGTTCAAAAAGATTGTACTAGGTGAGCAAGTTTTATTTGAATGGAAAACTCCGGGTAAAAGGAGGAAAAAGAAATGACTGCTAGTATATGCCTATTTATTAACCGAATCTGCGCCCTGGGCAACGGCGACCGTGCCGCACTGAAACGGGCCGCCGGTGTGATGCTTTCTGATGCGGATGGGAAAGCCGTTGCGGCATTCTACCGCTGTCTGCCCTATGGAACACCCCAGTGGCAGGAGGATCGCTGGTTCGCCGTGGCCTGTCTGCGGTGTCTGTGGGATGCAGATATGGAGGGAGGCGAGCCGGTTGAACAGATCATCGGCCAGATGATCCGTGACGAAAAGCTGTCTGACAGCACCCTGCACCGGGCCGAGGTGCTGTTGGATACCGCCTGGGATGAGGATGGCTATATGCTGACCAAGCTGACCCGGTTGGTCAAGCTCATTCGCCAGAAATCTGACCGTGCCCCCGTTGATTTTTCTGCCCTTCTGGAGGATCTGCTGGGTTGGAATGCAGAAAACCAGTATGTCCAGAGAAAATGGGCCAGAGCCATCTTTACCAACGAAACCTGATGCCTGAAAGGAGAATATAAAAATGCTGTATGAGATCCATATGCTGAAAAATTATCCCCCCACCAATCTGAACCGGGACGATACCGGTGCTCCCAAGACCTGTCTGTTTGGCGGCGTCGTGCGGGGCCGGGTTTCCAGCCAGTGCCTGAAGCGGAGCTGGAGAACCTCTGTAACATTCCAGAACGATATTGGAGATAATGCTGTGGGTATCAGAACCCGGAATCTTCCCGTTGTGGTTTGTGATAAACTTCGTGAACTTGGGGCAGACGAGGAAAAGGTGAATGCGCTGTGCGAAAGGATTCCGGAACTTCTCGGTTTGAATAAGGAACCGAAGAAGATGATCACTAAGGAAATCGTCTTCTGTTCTCAGGCGGATATTGATGCAATCGTATCTGCTATGCAAAAGCTGTTGGCTGAGTGCAAAAAAGCAAAGGACATCAGCGAACTGAAGGCAGACTCCAAAAAGGGAAAGGAATTGCGGGCCTCATTGAGAGATATCAGACCGGTCACTTTGGACATCGCTCTCTTCGGCCGAATGGTCACCAGTGATGCATTCCGGGATGTGGAGGCCTCCATGCAGGTGGCCCACGCCATCTCCACCAACAAAGTGTCCGTGGAGTCCGACTACTTCACTGCCATGGACGATATGCTCTCCGGCAGCTCCATGGACGAGCTGGGAGCCGCCATGATCGGCGATGTGGATTTCAATGCCTCCTGCTACTATGTCTATGCCTCCATCGATACCGATGCTCTGGCGGAGAACCTCAAGTATGCAGACAACGCCGATGAGATCGTCCGCAAGGCCATCCCGGCCCTGCTTCGTGCTATGGCCTTTACCGATCCCAGCGGCAAGCAGAATTCCTTTGCGGGCCATGTGCTGCCCAGCGTGGTCATGGTGGAGTGCAAGGAGAAGAAGATCCCCACCAGCATGGTCAACGCCTTCGTGGAGCCTGTGGGCAAGGGCGGTGACCTGGTGAAGCGCAGTGCCGAAAAGCTGGCAGACGAGGTGGACATGACCGCCCGGAACTTTGGTCTGGAGGTCAGGGAGCGGCTGTGGTTCTGCGTGGACAAGTACGATGTCAAGCCCGAAACGGCCACGAAGGTCTGCGCCACCTTCCCCGAGCTGGTGGAGGCGGTGGCCGCATCCCTGTGAGGAAGCGGCCATGGAAGAAAGAAAAACAATTCTGGTCCTGCGCCTGGAGGGCCCGCTGCAATCCTGGGGTGAGAATGCCAAATGGGATTTCCGGGACAGCAGCACCATGCCCACCAAATCCGGCATCGTGGGCCTGCTCGGCTGCGCCATGGGCCAGGAGCGGGGCAGCCAGGTGCTGGTAGAGCTGGCTCAGAGCATCACGGTCGCCATCCGGGCAGACCGCCCCGGTGCGAAGTTCGTGGATTTCCAGACGGTACAGGGAAAACCACTCAAGACGGCAGATGGGGGAAAACGAAGTAATAATACGATTTTGTCGCCCCATGCCTATCTCCAGGATGCCTGCTTCACGGTCTTTATCGACACCACGCCCGAATGGCAGCAGCGGATCATTTCCGCACTGGAAAATCCCAGGTGGTGTATGTACCTGGGACGGAAAAACTGCGTTCCCAGCAGACCGATCCTGGCGGACCGTATGGAAGCGGCTGACCTGATGGAAGCATTGAAGGAATATCCCCCAGCGGAGCGGGCAGGGAAGACCATGACCTATGAATGTGAGCATCCCGACAGCACGGCAGCAAGTATCCAGCGTCCCGACGACCTGATCGGCACAAACCGGCAGTTTCAGCTGCGGCGGGTCTGGCGGGGGAGTGTGGAACGGAAGGAGGAGCAGGATGTATCTGATTAAAGCGGAACTGGATCGGCGTGAGGCCAGAGGGCTGTTGTCCGACTGCCAGCAGATGCACCGATTTATCACGGGCTTCTTCGGCACGGACCGCCGGAGCGGGCAGATCCTCTATCGTACGAATCTGGTGCAGAACAAGCTGTGCATCTATCTCTATTCCCAGACACCTGCGGAGCATATCCCGAACAACTGCGAGCTTCAGCAGCGGGACATTACCTCCTGGCTCGGCTGTATGGAAGCCGGACAGCTCTGGAGCTTTGACCTCATCGCTGCCCCTACCAAAAAGGTTGGAGCTGAGGGGAAAAAGAATTCCCAGCGGCGCATCCTGAGGACCCCTGGTGAGCGGCAGGAATGGCTGGAGCGGAAGGCGGAGCAAAATGGCTTTGCCATCCTCCAGGCCCAGGAGTTGGAGCAGCTCCATATCTGCGGCAGACACAAAGCCGATAAGGGCGGCCTGATGTACCACGATGCCTACCACTATCAGGGGATCCTGCAAATCACCGATGGGGAAGCATTTCGGAAGGCCATGCAGACAGGCATCGGCTCCGGGAAGGCTTACGGCTTCGGCATGATGATGGTGAAGCGGCTATGAAGGATTTGCAGGAACTCCCGAAGCTGCGGGACAGTATTTCGTATATCTATCTGGAACACGCCATCATTGAGCAGGATGACCAATCCATCGTAGCCATCCGAAAGGATGGCAGAATCCCCGTCCCCGTGGCGGCCACCACCTGCCTGCTCCTGGGGCCTGGCACCAGCATCACCCACGCAGCCATTCGCACCATTGGTGAAAACGGTTGTATGGTGATCTGGTGCGGCGAAAAGGCCACCAGATTTTATGCCTCCGGCATGGGTGAGACGAGAAGCTCAAAAAATTTGCTGCTTCAGGCCCAGTGCTGTATGGATGAGGAGAAGCATATGCGGGTGGTGCGGAAGATGTACGCTCTTCGCTTTCCGGGCATCGACACCAGCGGCATGACCTTGCAGCAGGTACGGGGCATGGAGGGCATCCGGGTCCGCAAGACCTATGAGCTGTTTGGCAAGACCACCGGTGTCAAATGGAAGAAGCGCACCTACAAGACCGAATCCTGGGAGGCGTCCGACGCCATCAACCGGGCCTTGTCCGAGGCCAATGCCATGCTTTACGGCGTCTGTCATGCGGCCATCGTGTCCATGGGATTTTCACCCGGACTGGGCTTCATCCATACGGGCAAGCAGCTGTCCTTTGTCTATGATATCGCAGACCTGTACAAGACGGAAACCACCATCCCGGCAGCATTTGAAGCCGTAGCCAAGGGCGGCGATGTTCACAAGGAGCTGCGGAGCCTGTGCCGGAAATATTTCGGAACAGCCCGTCTGATGGAACGGATCCCCAGGGATCTGGCGGAGCTGTTCGACGGCATGGAGGGCGGCGTGAATGCCCTCACCGCCGGAGCGCTCTGGTCCGAGGACGGCGAGCTGGAGGGCGGCAAGAACTACGGCGGAGGTGGGTGAGCATGGTGGTGATCGCAATGGACAATGCGCCCCAGAATATTCGGGGTGAGCTGACCAAGTGGTTTCTGGAGCTGAAGCCCGGTGTATTTGTGGGCAATGTCAATGCCCGCATCCGGGAACTGCTGTGGGAGCGGGTCTGCACCACCCCTTCTGCCGACGGTGCCGTTATGGTCTATTCCAGCAATAATGAGCAGGGTTTCACCATGATACTGGCAGGCACGCCAAAACGGTCAATTGTTGACCTGGACGGCATCCAGCTGGTGAAAATCCAATAATTTTTGCTGATTTTCCAGTATTAACCCCACGCACGTGGGGATGAACCGCGCAGCAACGGTGTGATTCCGCTTGTGTTCTCATTAACCCCACGCACGTGGGGATGAACCGGATACCCTCCGGGAGGCCGGTCCACTCATAGGATTAACCCCACGCACGTGGGGATGAACCGTGGGGCATGGGCAGCACTTCCACCTGGATGTCATTAACCCCACGCACGTGGGGATGAACCGATTAATATCAAATATGTCCAGGCTGTTTTGGAATTAACCCCACGCACGTGGGGATGAACCGGCAGCCGAACAGGACCTTGATGGTGCCCATTGATTAACCCCACGCACGTGGGGATGAACCGTTCTGCTCCCCCTCATCCGGCCCGGCAGT
>JAFQTF010000034.1 GCA_017409205.1 Oscillospiraceae bacterium
CATCGCCCGCGGCGGTGAACCAGTTGGCAGCGCCTTCATTGCCGTCGTCGGTCTGGGGCAGGATGTAGATTTCGGGCTCAACTTCCACCTTCTCGATGGTCATGGTGTCCTTGACACCGTTGGCCTCTGCCAGGAAGATATTCATACCTTCCTCCAGAGCCACCTCGAAGCGGCAGATATGGTCCACAGCCTCAGCCTCGCCAACCTGCTTGCCGTTCAGATACAGCTGGACCACATTCTGGTTGGTATAGACCTTGATCTCTCTGGTCTCGCCGGCGCGCTGGGCATAGCGCTTGCCGCACAGGTGGACCATGGGAGTGGGATTCCAGTAGGCCTTGTAGATGAAATAGCTGTCCTTCTTGGTCAGCCGGTCCATGGTCACCAGGCCCTTGTTGTTGCGGCCGGCAACACCGCCCTCGTCACGGGCAGCGCAGCCGAAGTCGAACATATTCCACACGTGGGAAGACCAGATCCAGGGACGCTCCTCCAGAACCTTTGCCATATGCTCGTGGTACAGAGCCTGATAGTCTTCACTGTAATCCTTGCACTTGGGATCGATGCCGTGGTAGGTGATGATGCCTTCGCAGCCGTACTCGGACACGCCCAGGGGGATGGAGGGGTGCATGGCGTGGAATTTATCCAGCCAGGGACCGTTGTCTTCCATCTTGCCGCCGTACCAGCCGAAGTAGTGGTTGTAGCTCTCGGTGTCGGTGATGTAGTGCATGGGGCCGTCCATGGGGGTGAAGGAGACGTGGGCGATGGTGGTGAGTCTGGTGGGGTCCATTTCCTTGCACAGGGCGTTCAGCTCCTTGTGGTTCTGAACCAGCTGCTCGGAGATGCCGCCGATGAGGATCTCGTTGGAGACGCCCCAGAACATGATGGAGGGGTGGTTGTAGTTCTGAACGATCAGTTCCTTCATCTGCTCGATGCAGTTCTGGTGAGCGGCGGGGTTCTTGCTCATGACGGAAATGAAGGGGATCTCAGCCCAGATGGCGAAGCCCAGCTCATCACAGGCGTCGTAGAAGTACTGGGAATGCTGGTAGTGTGCCAGACGGATGGTGTTGGCGCCCAGCTCCTTGATGATGTAGGCATCCTCGTAGTGGTCATCGGGGGTCAGCGCATTGCCCTTGTAGACGATATCCTGGTGACGGGAAACACCGCGCAGGGGAGTCAGCACGCCGTTCAGATGGAAGCCCTTCTGGGGATCGCAGAAGAAGCTGCGGACACCCACGCGGGTCTCGATCTCATCGTAGGTCTCGTTTCTTCTCTGCAGCTGGGCAACCACGGTGTACAGATAGGGATTCTCAAAGTCCCACAGCTGTGCATCGGGCACGCAGATAACGGTCTTGGTGGCATCGGCGGGACGGACAGCATAGCCCACCTCGTTGCCTTCCTCATCATAGATGGCATACTGGACGGTGAAGTTCTCATCGATGTCCTTGACGAAGGATTCGATCTCGAAGGTGGCGCCGCCGCAGTCGCAGGGCTTGGGAGTGACCATGATGCCGGGGCCGCCGTAGTATTCCAGGTCGAAGTGGGCGGTGGGGACGCTGATGATGTTCACGTCACGGTACAGGCCGCCGTAGAAGGTGAAGTCAGCGTTCTGAGGATAGACGAAGTCGTTGGCGGCGTTGCAGACAGCCACTACCAGCAGGTTTTCGCCCGCTTCCTTGCACAGACCGGTGATGTCGGCGCGGAAGGTGGAGTAGCCGCCCTCGTGGTAGATGACCTTTTCGCCGTTCAGATAGACAGTGGCCTCGGAGTTGGCGCCCTGGAACTCCACGAACACCTTGCCGCCGGCCAGGGGCTGCTTGGGAGTTTCGAAGGTCTTGGCATACCAGCAGGTACCGCGGTAGTAGCTGCCGTTGCCGTCGTTGCCGTCCACGGCGTTCCAGCTGTGGGGCAGGTTCACAGTCTCCCATTCAGCGGGGTATGCTGCGGGCAGACCGGCATTTTCCTTGATAAACTTCCAGTTTTCGTTGATGTTGATAATATTTCTCATAAAAACAGCCTTTCTGTTTAATGTTGTCTTTCCCATTATAACACCTTAGTGACTGGATAGGTATGTACAGAATGTGAAGTTTTGTACATAGTGATACCAAAAATAATACCCTGAAAATCGTCATTTCGGCGAAAATCAGGGTAAATTATTCTTATTATCCGGCAGGAAGGCCGGCAATGGGATTGACAATGATCTTTTCCAGAAGCTGGGCCATTTCCTCCGGGCTTTCCCGGAAACCGCCATAGTACCAGCGGAAGGTCAGCCCCATAATGCCGCTGATGGTGAAGACAATGATATCCCGTTCATTTTTCCAGCCGCAGAGCCGCAGCCAGTAGCGGAAATCGTAATCCTCCTGCATAACCCGGTCGATGATCCGTTCCAGCAGCAGGCCGGAAAAGTTGTTTTCCTGCAGCACATCCATCAATCTTCTGTGATCCTTCCAGTAGCGGAAAAACCGCACGATGGGGTCGGTCACATCGAGGCGGTAGCTTTCCACTTCCAGAATGCAGTGGTCGATCATGGCATACAGGGCATCAGCTTTGTTATTGAACAGATGGTAAAAGATCCGTCTTGTGATGCCCGCTTCCGCGCAGAGCAGTGTGACGGTGATGTCTTCATAGGAAAATTTCTGCATCAGTTCCAGCAGCGCCTGTTCCACCTGCTTTTGGTGCCGGACGGAAATTTCAGTGGTGCATTTTCGGTACATGGGCTACCTCCGGGGAATCAATGGGTTGTGGACATGGCACCGAAGGCGACTTCGGCAGCCCGGGGGTCTTTGGTGCATGTCATGCACCAAAGGGGAACGGTTTCGGCCAGCATCTGCACCAGCTGTTCCTGCCTGCCATCGGCGGCGGTTCCGGGAAGCAGGCTCTGGTGGAGCAGCAGCGGGAATGCTTCCGCCGGGGAAAGCCGGAGGATGCGGTTTTCACTGCCCCGCTCCAGAATACACAGTCCCTGCAGGGGAACGGAAATATTGGTATGCAGACCGTGCTTGCCGCTCCAGGGTGCGCCGTGCATGGTTACACCCCCGGAAGTGATCTGAAGAAAGGGCTTATCATCATTGACCGTGATGCAGCGGCTGCCGAAAACCTGCCGCCAGTAGCCGGTATGGGTGGATTTTCCGGTGCCGCAGCGGGCGGCAGCGAAGAGGTAGCCCTTTCCGTCCAGGGCGATGCCGCTGCCGTGCAGCAGCAGAGTGCTGCGGCACAGCAGAAAGTCGGCGGCTTTCCGCTGGATGGCGGCGCGTTCCAGAAAGGGATCGGAAAATTTCCGCCGCTTCAGGCCTTCTTCGGCCGCCTCCTGATCCAGCGCCTGCTGCTCATAGCGAAGGTCATCCGGACAGACGGCGATGGAATGTTCCGGAGGCGCCTCCGTCAGATAACTGCGGCAGTAATCCCGGGTGCTTTCAAACAGGGAGGTGACGGAAAAAACGGTCCCTGCAATGCGGATATTGAACTGCGCCATCAGCCCTGATTCACCAGATCCAGGTAGTATTGCTCCCGGTCGGCCTTTTCCTGGGTCAGATGGTCCTGAATGGCGGTCAGACCGTCGCCCACGATGTCCATGGTGCGGTCCCAGGAAGCGCCGGCTTTGCGCAGGGCTTCATCATTGAAGCCGAATTTCTCCTGCCACTGATCCTTTTCTTCCATATCCAGAGGGATCATGTTGTATTCATTGCCGCCGTTGTCCCGGTGCAGGTTCACCCAGGTGGGGAGGATGTCCGCCCACTGGATATAAACCTCGCCGTCGGAATACTTTTCGAAGGTGATCTCAAAGAGGATGCCGTCCTCGGTGTGGGGGGTGGGACAGGCGGGGATGTTGCCGTGGCGCTGGTTGGACACTGCGTTGCCCAGAGAGTAGACACAGATGGTCTGATGGTCGGGGTCATCAGTGGCAGTCAGCAGTTCCACCGGCTGCACCACATGGGGATGGCCGCCCACGATGACATCGATGCCCAGATCGCACAGGGCCTGAGCCTGCCGGTTCTGATGGGCGTTTTCCGTCAGTTCGTATTCGTTGCCCCAGTGAATGAACAGCATGGAGGCATCGATGCCCTCCTCCTCCATCTGGGCCAGGATCTGCTCCACCTCGGTATAGAGCTTTTCGGGATTGCTGTTGTGGAACCAGTTGGCCAGCTCCGGATTTTCCATGGCACCGGCGCCATTGAGCCGGGGACGGCCGTCATCGGACAGACCGCTGGAATAGGTATAGCAGATCATGCCGATGCGGATGCCGTTGACCTCTGCGATGGCATAGCGGGGCTCCTCCTCCGTCAGCCGGGTGCCGATGGTGCCGAGGCCGGCAGCACGGACGGTCTCCAGAGTCCGGGCGATGCCGGGCATCCGGGTATCATAGCTGTGGTTGTTGGCAGTCAGCAGCATATCATAGCCCGCATCCACCACGCTGGTGAGGAAGGGGTCGGGACAGTTGAAGGCAGGATTGCCCTGATAGGGGAAATCGTCACCGCCGAAGGTGGTCTCCAGATTGGCAACGGCGTAGTCGTAGGACTGGACCGTTTCGGCAAAATATTTGAAAATGGAGGAAAAATCATAGCTGCCGTCGGATTTTGCCACGATGGAACGGCTGTCAAAGATGGGCTTGTGCATCAGCAGGTCGCCCTGGGCGGAAATGGTGGCGGTGGCAATGACTTTTTCCGGCTCCGGAAGGGTAGTTTCGGTGGGGGCAGGGGGTTCCGGAGCGGCTTCGGTGGTCTGCGGAACAGGCTGCGTCACGGAAGTTTGGGGACGGGTCTCAACGGGCTGATGGGCAAGATCCAGGGACAGCTTGATGACGAAAGCCGTGGCGGCGATCAGCACCAGCATCAGCAGGATCAGTACGATCTTCAGACCGGTATGGTTGGATTTTCGGGACATGGGTTCCCTCCTTCAGAAATGGGTCGGGGTTTATTCCATACAGCTGCCGCAGGGAGAATAGCCGGCAGCAATGGCATCGTCATAATCGGTAAATTCCACCTGATTTTTCTCGCTTGGCAGGCTGGAACAGGTATGGCGGTGGAACTTCAGGGTCTTTTTATTGCCGTAGAGGCGTTTCATGGCCGGGTCAGCCGGAATGGCATCTTCCGGTTCGGCGTAGGGGTTTTCCCAGGAGAAGGTGATGGTGCTGCCGTCGGTGTGGGCATAGATGTGGCCCAGCCGGTCGGTGCGGAAAAGAATGGCACCGGCATCCCGCAGCCGGGACAGGGGCTCCTGATGGGGATGGCCGTAGGGATTGCCCCGCTCCACAGAGATCACGGCATAGTCCGGGTTTGTTTCATAGAGGAAGCGGTAGCCGGTGGAGGTTTCGGAGCCGTGGTGACCCACTTTCAGAACCTCCACATTCCAGTCAAAGTCCGGCCCCCAGTGATCCAGCAGATCCGATTCCCCGGGGATCTCCATGTCACCGGTGAAGAGAAAGTCGCTTTCCCCGTAGCAGAGCTTCAGGATCAGGGAGGTGTTGTTGGCTTCTTCATAGTCCCGGGTGGGGCCGAGAACCGTAACGGCGGCGTCTCCCAGGAAAAACCGGTGGCCGGGTTCCGGCACCGTGATGGCCAGTCCCTGCTTTCCGGCATAGCGCACAAGGTCGTCAAAATAGTCCGCAGGAGCCTCCTCCACGGGAGCATATACCTGCTCCGTGTCGAATACCGCCAGCACGGCGCTCAGACCGCCGGCGTGATCTTCATGGGCGTGGCTGCATACCACGCAGGAAAGACGTTCCACGCCCATCTGCTTCAGATAGGAGACCACCAGCCGGCCATCGTCCACATTGCCGCCGTCGATAAGCATATATTCCCCGCCACAGCCCACCAGGGCACAGTCTGCCTGGCCCACATCGATGAAGTGGACCGTCAGACCCGTATCGGCAAAGGCGGGCGGCGTGTGCTGGTTTTCCGTGGAAGGAAACAGCAGCGACAGCAGCGTTGCCAGAAGATAGAGCAGCAGTTTTCTCATTTGGTGGTAATGGTCATGGAGATTTCTCCTTCAGGGCGGCGGTAAGGGCTTCCCGGGTGTTTTCGCACTGCTCTTCCAGCACCAGATTCAGAAGATGGTTCAGGGCGGTTCCGATCTCCCTGCCTCTGTAGCCCAGTGCTGTCAGATCGTGGCCGTTCAGGGCCAGATCCCGGAGGGTCAGGCAGGCATTTTCCCTGCGGATCTCCGCCAGAAGGGACCGAACCTGTGCGAACAGCGCAAGCTCTGCCGCATGGGCGGTGCCGGTGGCCAGGGTATCTGCTTCCTGCAGGGTGAGCAGGGCGTCCATGGTCTCCCAGCCCAGCTTTCCCAGATGCCGCCGGAGGTATTTTTTTTCCGGCAGGGGCAGGGTCATGTGTTTTTCAATCAGGATCACTGCCTGCTGCCGCAGGGCAGTGGGGGCCTTCAGACGGTGCAGGATGTCATCGGCCATTTCGGCGCTTTTGGCGGCATGGCCGTAATAGTGGGCCTGTCCATCGGGGCCCATGGTCTGACAGGGGATTTTCCCAATGTCATGGAGCAGGGCGGCCCACCGCAGGGAAAGCTCCGGCGGACAGTGCTCCACCACCAGAGCGGTGTGGGCATAGAGGTCGTGTATGTGGTGCCTGTTTTTCTGGTCCCGGCCCACCAGGGGGGCAAGCTCCGGGATCACCTGAGTCAGCACTGGGGCAAACCGCAGAAGGTCTGCGGAGGTGATGCGGGGCAGGATGCTGCACAGTTCGCTGAAGACCCGTTCCCGGGCCAGGTTGTCCATAAGATGCCGCTGGGAGAACATGGCCTGTTCCGTTTCGGTGTCCACGGTCATGCCGAACCGGGCGGCAAACCGGATGCCCCGGAGGATCCGCAGGGAATCCTCCCGGAACCGCCGCACCGGGTCGCCCACAGCCCGGAGCAGATTGTGTTCCAGATCCTCCCGGCCACCGAAGGGATCGGCAAAGCCCCGGTAAGGGGACCAGGCCATGGCATTGACGGTGAAATCCCGGCGGGCCAGATCCTGCTCAATGTCGGGAACGAATTCCACCCATTCCGGATGCCGGTTGTCCCGGTAGCTGCCTTCGGTGCGGAAGGTGGTGATCTCCACCACCTGACCACCCGAAACAACGCCCACGGTGCCGTGCTTTTTGCCGGAAAGCACCAGAGGCAGTCCGGCAAAAACCGATTCTGTCTGCTCCGGCAGGGCTGCGGTGCACATGTCGTAGTCATGGGGGGTCAGCCCCAGGCAGGCATCCCGGACACAGCCGCCCACCACATAGGCGGGATATCCGGCGGCTTCCAGTGCGTCGATACAGGCGAGAACAGGATCAGGCAGATACATGACCGGTCTCCTGAGGCGGCTCGACAGGATGCTTTCTGGTTTTGGGAATGGGGAACAGCCGGCACAGATTGGTAAGGGTCCATACGGCGCCGGTAAGGTACAGCGCTGCGCTCCCGCCGCCGAACAGGGCGGCAATGCAGAAGAAGGCTGCCAGCAGACCGGTGGCCAGCTGCATACGCCGTCTGCCCAGACCCACATCGAAGGCGGTCTGGTAGTAGGCGAACAGGGTCATCAGAATGGAGGCTGCCATGGCGAAGAAATAGTCCTGCAGCTGAGGACGGCTGCTCCAGGCCTGGTAATGGCTGACGGAATGGAGCGTCAGATACAGGCACAGCAGAGCGTGGAACAGGAAGGAGGGACGCCTGCCCCGCCAGCGGCAGATGCCTACCCAGATCAGCGCGGGGATGGTCAGCAGCGCGGCAAGATTCCGGATCCGGGCCAGCCGGGTCCAGGTATCGGCGGTCAGCAGGGTCACGGCAATGCCCGCAGCCAGGACAAAGATGCCCACGGCGGCAGAGACGGAGGGGCTGAAGTTGTCGGCATACTTCAGGGAACCGTCCAGCCGGGAGACGATCAGACAGACCAGCACTGCAGTAAAGCCGGTGACAGCCCAGACTGCAATATTCAGTATGTGGCCGTCATTCAGCAGGCCCCGGGCATCCTGGCCGAAGAAATTCAGCAGGACACGCAGCACCAGGGCGGCAAAGCCCATCAATGCGGTGAAGACAGGGAGGCGTTTCAGATTGGAATAGGTGTTCATGGTGTTCCCTCCTGGGAGTCGGAAAAATAGGGTGGTTATTTTGTCAGAGCAGCGTTGGCTTCCTCCTCCAGCACACGGTAGGCCACCTTGCCCACCAGGGTCTTGGGCAGCTCGGTGCGGAACTCAATTTCCCGGGGCATGGCGTACTTGGCGATGTGGCTGGAGCAGTAATCAAGCAGCTCTTTTTTCAGTTCTTCGGTGGGCTCAATGCCGGGCATGGGGACGATGTAGGCCTTGATTTTCCGGCCCCGGTATTCATCCTTGATGCCGATGACGCAGCTAAGCAGCACCTTGTCATGTCCGTCGATGATGTTTTCCAGCTGGGAAGGGTAGACGTTGTAGCCGGAGGTGACAATCATCCGCTTGATGCGCTGGCGGAAATAGATGAAGCCATCCTGATCCATGTGGCCCAGATCGCCGGTGTGGAGCCAGATACGGCCGTCATAGTGGCGGCGCAGGGTATGGGCAGTCTCCTCGGGGTTGTCCATGTAACCCATCATAACGGTGGGACCGGAGACGCAGATCTCGCCTTCGGTATTGGCGGGAACTTCCTCGGTGGTGCCGGGGGTGACTACCTTATAATAAGTATCGGGGAAGGGGACGCCGATGGAGCCGCTGCGGGCATAGTCCTTGGGCGTCAGGCAGGAGGCGGTGACGCACTCGGTGGTGCCGTAGCCCTCCCGGATCTGCTCGGTGCAGCCGTGGGCCTTCAGGAAGATGTCCACCTTTTTCTTCAGTTCGGGGGAGAGGCTGTCGCCGCCGGAGAAGATGCCCTTCAGGAAGCTCAGGTCCTGCCCCTTCAGACTGTCGGCCCGGAGCAGGGCTTCAAACAGGGTGGGAACGCCGGGGATCAGGTTGGGCTTCTGCTTGATGAGAGTCTCGGCATAGATCTTGACGTTGAACTGGGGAATCAGGATGCAGGTGGCGCCGCCAATCAGGGCGGTGTGGATGCCGATGCCCAGGCCGAAGCCATGGAACACGGGCATGACGGACAGCATTTTCATACCCGCAACACTGCCATAGCCGGAGGCGGCAATGGTCTGCAGGCCCAGAGCGTTGAAGTTCAGGTTGGAGAGCATGATGCCCTTGGTGGTGCCGGTGGTGCCGCCGGAATAGAGGATGGCGCCGCACTCGTCAAATTTTCCGTCATCGGGAGGCAGAACGGTGTCCTTGCCGGCCCTGACCATATCATACCACAGGGTATAGCCGGTTTTGGGCAGCTTTTTGATGGCCCGGGCGCTCTTGGTCATGGGATACAGGGTGCTTAAGGGGAAGGGAAGCTCATCTACCACTTTGGCAATGAGGATCTGGGTGGGATTTTCCAGTTCGGGGACAATTTCTGCCACCTTGTCGTAGAACTGATCCAGGGTCAGGATGGCCTTGGATTTGGAGAAGTTCAGGTAGAAGGCGATCTCCTTGGCAGCAGACAGGGGGTGGATCATATTGGGGATGGCGCCGATCCGGTTCAGAGCATAGAAGCAGTCCAACGCCTGGGGGGTATTGGCCATGCAGATGGTGACCTTGTCGCCCTTGCAGATGCCCATTTTCACAAGGCCCTTGGCGGCGGCATCGATCCGCTTCATGAAGGCGGAGTAGCTGGTTTTCTTGCCCATGAATACATAGGCGGTGTTGTCAGGATACTTTCTTGCGGTGCAGGCAAGCATCTGATACATGGTGATGTGGGGGTAATCCAGGGATGCGGGAGTATTGCCGTAGTAGGCAAGCCAGGGTGCGGAAGCACTGAGACCCATAGTGAAATATTCCTTTCTGTCTTCTTTTCTTTCCTAAATTTGCATTATATCATATTCCACCATGGGATTTCCACCCTTTTCAGAAAAAACTGCCATGGAAATGATGGTTTATCTTATGAAGGCTGTTGTGGCGCGGGAGCGCCAGACGCTTCTCTCCGGGGAAAGTATTGCGGCTTCGCCGAAACGATCATTTATCTGTAAAGCGCATCCTTTGTTTCTCTTTTGCCGAAGAATATGAACCATCCGTAAGGACTCTTTGTGAACAATTCTCAGTTGTTTATTTTGAAAAATCAGAGTATAATACTGTCATATCATTACTTTGGAGGGAAAAATGTGCTTCTGAGAAGTATTGCCGGAGCATCCCTGCTTTTGTCGGCTGTGCTGTTTGCGTGTCTGGATGCGGCGTTGTGGCTGCTGCCGGTTTTCTTTGCGGGATTTTATCTGGTTTTTCTGTTGGCTGCATTCCTGTTCCTGTGGGTCTGCTGCAAAGCTGTGGATATGGAAAAGCCCCAGGAGGAGGACAGCCCCTTCTACCGCCGGGTGATGTATCTCTACATCGAAGCCTTGATCTCCCTGGTGGGCGTCCGGCTTCACACCGAGGGCCTGGAAAAGACCCCGAAGGAGGGCCGGTTCCTGCTGGTTTGCAACCACCTGTTCATTGCCGACCCCGGCATTCTGCTGCACTGCTTCCGGAAGAGCCAGGTGTCCTTCATCACCAAGAAGGAAAATCTGAAGCTGCCTATTGTTGCGCCCATCATGCACAGGATCCTGTGCCAGCCCATCGACCGGGAAAATGACCGCTCCGCACTGAAGACCATCTTAAAGTGTATCTCCCTCATCAAAGAGGACAAGTGCTCCATCGGCGTCTTCCCCGAGGGGTATACCAGCAAGGATGGAAAACTGCACCACTTCCGCCCCGGTGTCTTCAAGATCGCCCAGAAGACCGGCGTGCCCATTGTGGTCTGCACCATCCGGAACACGAAGGAGATCTTCCGGAACCTGGCAAAGCTGAAAAAGACCGATGTGCACCTGCATCTGGTGGAGGTGATTCCGCCGGAGGAGGTCAGGGGTCTTTCCACCGTGGAGGTTTCCGACCGGGTCTACGAGTGCATGATTGCTGATTTGGGCGAAGATTTCCGGGTATAATTGGCCAAAAGGGCAAAAATATCGGCATTATTTATAAATCTCTTGATTTCTATTACGTATATGTGTATAATGATAATCCAATATCGAATACACCTGCAATAAACATCAATTACCAATGAGGAATTGGAGGAAATAAAATGAAAAACATCGACAAGACCATGGACCAAATCGCGAACCTCTGTAAGAACCGCGGCTTCATCTTCGCCGGTTCCGAGATCTACGGCGGTCTCGCCAACACCTGGGACTACGGCCCTCTGGGCGTTGAACTGAAGAACAACGTTAAGAAGGCATGGTGGAAGAAGTTCGTCCAGGAGAATCCCTACAACGTGGGTATGGATGCTGCTATTCTGATGAATCCCCAGACCTGGGTGGCTTCCGGCCATGTCGGCGGTTTCTCTGACCCCCTGATGGACTGCAAGGAGTGCAAGGAGCGTTTCCGTGCCGATAAGGTCATCGAGGATTGGTGCAAGGAAAACAACTTCGATCTGGGCCACAGCGTTGACGCCATGAGTCAGGACGATATGGTTGCCTTCATTCAGGAGCACCAGATCGCCTGCCCCACCTGCGGCAAGTTCAACTGGACCGACATCCGTAAGTTCAACCTGATGTTCAAGACCTTCCAGGGCGTTACCGAGGATGCCAAGAACGTTGTTTACCTGCGTCCCGAGACTGCTCAGGGTATCTTTGTCAACTTCCAGAACGTGCAGCGCACCACCCGCCGGAAGCTGCCCTTCGGCATCTGCCAGATCGGTAAGTCCTTCCGTAACGAGATCAGCCCCGGTAACTTCACCTTCCGTACCCGTGAGTTCGAGCAGATGGAGCTGGAGTTCTTCTGCCAGCCCGGCACTGAGCTGGAATGGTTCAAGTACTGGAAGGATTACTGCCACCAGTGGCTGCTGGGCCTGGGCATGAAGGATGAGAACCTGCGTCTGCGTGACCATGATCCCGAAGAGCTGAGCCACTACTCCAACGCCACCACCGACTTCGAGTTCGTCTTCCCCTTCGGCTGGGGCGAACTGTGGGGCGTGGCTTCCCGTACCAACTTTGACCTGAACGCACACCAGACCCACTCCGGCAAGGATCAGACCTACTACGATCAGGAGAAGAACGAGCACTATATCCCCTATGTTGTTGAGCCTTCCCTGGGCTGTGACCGTGTGACCCTGGCCTTCCTGTGCGAAGCTTACGACGAGGAAGTTGTGGGCACCGACAAGAAGGGCAATGCCGATATCCGTACCGTCATGCGCTTCCATCCCGCTCTGGCTCCCTTCAAGGCTGCTGTCCTGCCCCTGAGCAAGAAGCTGTCCCCCAAGGCTGAGGAGATCTACCGTGAGCTGCAGAAGGACTTCATGGTGGACTTCGACGATGCCGGTTCCATCGGCAAGCGTTACCGCCGTGAGGACGAGATCGGCACCCCCCTGTGCATCACCGTGGACTTCCAGACCGTTGGCGACGAGAATACCCCCGCCGACAACTGCGTTACCGTCCGTGACCGCGATACCATGGAGCAGGTCCGTATCCCCATTTCTGAGCTGAAGGCTTATATCACCGAGAAGATCGCATATTAATGACTGATGAAGATCCCGGAGCTTGTGCTCCGGGATCTTTGCATGCGGCATGGCCAGGAATGATCCTTTCTCACCGTAAAACAAGAAGTGCCCGCCAGAAGGCGGGCACTTACCTTATTATTAAATATGCAGCAATGTCTTGGCAAACAGGAAATACACCAGAAGACTCAGTGCGTCCACGATGGTGGAAATGAAGGGGCTTGCCATAACAGCGGGGTCCAGCTTCACAGCCTTGGCGGCCATGGGCAGCAGGCAGCCCACGATCTTGGCCACCACAACAGTGACGCACAGTGCACAGCAGACCACCAGATCCACCATCAGGGTGATGTTCTCATTGCCCAGCAGAAGATGATCCACCAGCCAGATCTTGCCGAAGCAGACCAGCGCCAGGGCGATGCCGCACATCAGGGCGGTGCGGATCTCTTTCCACAGAATGATGCCGATGTCGGAGAAATCCAGTTCCCCCAGGCTCAGTCCGCGGATCACGGTGACGCTGGACTGGGATCCGGAGTTGCCGCCGGTACCCATCAGCATGGGAATGAAGGCGGACAGGGCGATCTGGGCCGCCAGCGCATCCTCGAAGGCGGTCATGATCAGACCGGTGAACGTGGCGGATACCATCATCAGCATCAGCCAGGGAATACGGTTTTTGAAAAGTTCAAAGGCGGAGCTGCGCAGATAGGGCTTCTCCGAGGGGGTCATACCACCCATCAGCTCCATATCCTCGGTGGCCTCTTCTTCCAGGACGTCCATGGCGTCGTCGAAGGTAACGATACCCACCATTCTGCCCTCACCGTCCACAACAGGCATGGCCAGGAAGTTGTACTTACTGAGCATCTTGGCCACTTCTTCCTGGTCGGACAGGGTATTGACGAAGATCACGTTGGTCAGCATGATCTCCTCGATCTTCATTTCGTCATCCTCTGCCAGCAGCAGATCCTTCACCGTCACCATACCGATGAGGGTGCGGTCCTTGGCGGTGACATAACAGGTGTAGATGGTCTCCTTGTCCACGCCCTGGCGGCGGATCCGGAGAATGGCTTCCTCCACAGTCATGCTGGGCCGCAGGGAGACATATTCCGTGGTCATGATGGAGCCGGCGGAAGATTCGGGGTAGCGCAGGATCTGATTGATGGAGCTGCGCATTTCGGGGTCAGCGTTCTTCAGGATCCGCTTGACCACATTGGCGGGCATTTCCTCTACAAGGTCGGCGGCGTCATCCACGTACAGCTCATCCAGAACTTCCTTCAGCTCGTTGTCCGAAAAGCCCCGGATCAGCAGTTCCTGCGCTTCGGGTTCCATTTCCACGAAGGTTTCCGCTGCCAGCTCCTTGGGGAGCAGACGGTACATCAGAGGGATCTGCTTTTCCTCCAGACCGTCAAAAAGTCCGGCCACGTCACTGGGATTCATGGTAGACAGAATATCCCGCAGCGTGGCGTATTTTTTGCCTTCCAGCATTGCCAGAAGGGCTTTTTCCACAATTTCAAAGCGTTCTGCCATGATTATCCTCCTGTTCTTTTTATAAAAAGATTCAGAAGCAATCATACGCAGGGGAAGGTTACAGGCTCACCCGGACAGCAAGCCTTATGCTACTTCGACCCGGTATATTGCCACTTGTGCCTGTGTCCATGGTGTTCCCTCCTTTTCAGGCCATATTTAAAATTATTTTACCCCCAAGGCGGAAAAAAGTCAACCTTGACGCGGTTGTTTTCCCGCCGTAAAATAAATTAGATTACAAAACGAAAGGATCGTTTACCTTACAAAGCGGCGAAGCCGCAATACCTTCCCCCGGGGGAAGCGTCAGGTGTTCCCGCGCCACGGCAACTTTCATAAGGTAAACGATCATTTATAATAAAGGAGGATCCTTTATGCTTCGCATTGCCACCGAGGCCGATGTTCCGGCGATCCTTGCCATTTATGCACCCTATGTCCGGAATACCACCATCACCTTTGAATATGACGTTCCTTCGGAGGCGGAATTTCTGGACCGCTTCCGCCGCATCACCCGGGAGTTTCCCTGGCTGGTGTGGGAGGAGAATGGGGAGATTTTGGGCTATGCCTATGCCACCCGGCCCTTCGAACGGGCGGCCTACCGCTGGTGCGCCGAGCCTTCCATCTATCTTGTGTCCGCGGCTCAGGGACGTGGCATCGGCAGAAAGCTGTATCTGGCACTGGAGGAACTTCTGAAGCTTCAGGGCTGTCAGGTACTGCTTGCGCTTATTACCGGGGAGAATCAGGGCTCGCTGCGGTTTCATGAGAAGCTGGGCTACAGCCTTGCAGGGGAACTGAAAGACTGCGGCTTCAAATTTAACCGCTGGCTCAGTGTCTTTTGGATGGAAAAAAGGATTGAAATTGTACATAATCCCATGGTTTTTCCGACAGATTGGGGGGTACTTGGGCAGGATGCCCAAAAGATTTGTGATATTTTATATAATTTGTCCCTTTCCTAAATGCCAAAAATATGGTATGTTATGGGCGTAAAAGTCTGCGCCCAGTTGCGCCCTTTTCCAGTCTTGAGCATCCATCAATTTATATAAGGAGCTGTGACCATGTATTTTCAGAAAAAACGCGTAATCGCCATGCTGCTGGCCGGTGGCCAGGGCAGCCGCCTGCATGTACTGACCCGGAAGACCGCCAAGCCTGCGGTTCCCTTCGGTGGTAAGTACCGCATCATCGACTTCCCCCTGTCCAACTGTGTCAACTCCGGTATCGACACCGTCGGTATCCTGACCCAGTATCAGCCTCTGGAGCTGAACGAGTATATCGGCAACGGCCAGCCCTGGGGTCTGAACAAGACTCACTCCTGCGCTCAGGTTCTGCCCCCCTACGAGCGTAACGACAAGAAGTCCGGTTGGTTCGAAGGCACCGCAAACGCCATCTACAAGAACATCGACTTCGTCGACCGCTTCGATCCCGACTATGTTGTCATCCTGTCCGGTGACCACATCTACAAGATGGACTACAATGCAATGGTCGAGTACCACGTTGCTCACAACGCAGCCTGCACCATCGCTGTCCGTAATGTTCCCCTGGCAGAAGCTTCCCGCTTCGGCATCCTGAACACCAACCCCGACAACTCCATCTACGAGTTCGAAGAGAAGCCCGCAAAGCCCAAGTCCACCAACGCCTCCATGGGTATCTACTGCTTCAGCTGGAGCGTCCTGCGTGAAGCTCTGATCGCCGACGAAGAGGACCCCAACTCCTCCAAGGACTTCGGCAAGAACATCATCCCCAACCTGCTGAACGCCGGCCACAAGATGATGGCTTACAACTTCGACGGCTACTGGAAGGACGTCGGTACCATCGACTCCCTGTGGGAAGCCAACATGGAGACCCTGGGTAAGAACCCCGAGTTCGACCTGCGCGGCGGCAAGCGTGAGACCATCTACGCCCGTAACTCCGCACTGCCCTCCTCCTACATCGATGAGGACGCCAAGATTGTCAACTCCTTCGTGGCTGAAGGCTGCGAAGTCTACGGCAAGGTCCTCCATTCCGTCATCTCCGTTGGCTGCACCATCGGTGAGGACGCTGTGGTCGAAGACTCCGTCGTGATGCCCGGCGTTGTGATCGAATCCGGCGCCATCGTCCGTCACGCCATCCTGGGCGAGGACTCCAAGGTTTGCAAGAACGCTGTCGTGGGCGGCGCTTTCGCAGAGGACGAAAAGAAGAAGATCAGCGTTACTTCCAAGGGCGCTGTCGTAGAAGCCAACACCGTGCTCCTGCCCGGTGACATGCTGTAATGAGGAGGATTCCGCAATGAACGTAACCGGTATTATTTTTACCAATGACGCAAGCCTCGGTGAGCTGACCAACAAGCGCACCTCCGGCAGCATCCCCTTCGGCGGCCGTTACCGCCAGATCGACTGGGCCCTGTCCAACATGTCCTGCGCCGGTATCCGTCACATCGGCATCATCTCCCGTCACAGCTATCAGTCCCTGATGCACCACGTCGGCGACGGCGAGGAGTGGGGCCTGGAGCTGGAAGAGGGCGGCCTGGAATTCCTGACCCCCTACGCCACCAACACCACCGACAAGTACCGCGGCAAGCTGGAGTCCGTTTACAATGCAATGGACTTCCTGGAGTTCAGCGATGAGGCTGATGACGATGATCTGGTCGTCATGACTGATTCCGCTGTTCTGGCCAACGTGGATCTGAAGGCTGTCATCGATGCCCACATCGCTTCCGGCAAGCAGGTCACCGTCGTTACCAAGGCCGGCATCGCCAACGGCGAGAAGAAGCTGGACCTGGCTCTGAAGCTGGACGAGAACGGCGAAGTTGCTGACATGGTCGTTGACTATGTTGCTTCCGATGACTATGTTGCCTCCATGGACATCTTCGTTCTGAACAAGAAGAAGCTGATCAAGTGGGTTAAGGACATGGTCGCCCGTGACAAGTACCACATGGACCGCGACCTGGTCATGGGCGGCTGGCGCCGCGGCCAGATCGGTGTCAACGTCTATCCCTTCGAAGGCGTTGCCCTGTTCAACGAGTCCGTGGAAGAGTATTTTGCAAACTCCCTGTCTCTGATCAAGAAGGACGTCCGTCATGATATCTTCAACGGCCGTCATCCCGTTTATACCAAGGTCCGTGACCGCGTTCCCACCTACTACGGCGAAGACTGCGACATCGAGAACTCCCTGATCGCTGACGGCTGCATGCTGGACGGCGAGGTTGAGGATTCCGTCCTGTTCCGTCAGGTCACCATCGAGAAGGACGCTGAGGTCGAGAACTGCATCATCATGAACGACTCCGTGGTCGGCGAAGGCGCTGAGCTGAAGTACGTCATCCTGGACAAGAACGTCACCGTCACTCCTGGTGCAAAGCTGATCGGCACCAAGAAGAACCCCATCATCGTTAAGAGAGGCGAAACCGTATGAGAATTTCCATCTGTGCCTCCGAAGGCGCCCCCTACGCCAAGTCCGGCGGTCTGGGCGACGTAATGGAAGCCCTGCCCGCTGCGCTGCAGCGGATCGAGGGCAATGAGGTAGCACTGTTCCTGCCTTACTACAACAAGATCAAGACCAACGAGAAGTATGTCACCGCCAAGGTGGCAGAGTTCCGTGTCCAGCTGGGCTGGCGCCAGCAGTACTGCGCTGTCATGAAGCTGACCAACCGCACCGATGGTGTGCAGGTCTACTTCCTGGACAATGAGTACTACTTCGGCGGCCGTACCGGCGCCATCTACGGCGACATGGACGACGGCGAGCGTTTCGCCTTCTTCTCCCGTGCCTGCCTGGACGCCATGGTGGCTGTGGAATTCATTCCTGATGTCATTCAGTGCAACGACTGGCAGTGCGCTCCCATCCCCGTGTATCTGAAGGCTCTGTATCATGAGTCCTTCCCCAAGACCCGCTGCATGTACACCATCCACAACATCGAGTATCAGGGCTGGGCAAACGCCGGCTTCTTCGATGATGTGCTGAGCCTGCCCTGGGAGTACCGCAGCACTCTGGACATGAACAACTCCGTCAACGTCATGAAGGGCGCCATCGAGACTGCTGACCTGGTCACCACCGTCTCCGAGACCTACGCCCGTGAGCTGATGTATCCCTACTACGCTCATGGCCTGGACGGTATCCTGTCCAACAATGCCTGGAAGCTCACCGGCATCACCAACGGCATCGACACCAACACCTTCAATCCCGAGACCGATCCCGCTCTGCCTGCCCACTACAACGCAGAGACCTTCGTCGAGGGCAAGGCTGCCGTCAAGGCTGCCCTGCAGGAGGAAGTCGGCCTGCCCGTGAAGCCCGATGTGCCTCTGATGGTCATGGTCACCCGTCTGGCCGGCCACAAGGGCCTGGATCTGCTGTGCTACATCGCCCGCCGTCTGATGTGGGAAGAGGATGCTCAGCTGCTGATCCTGGGTACCGGCGAGCCCCAGTATGAGACCTTCTTCAAGGATCTGGCTGCCCAGTTCCCCGAGCAGGTCGCTGCAAAGATCACCTTCAATCTGAAGCTGGCTTCCCGCATCTACGCCGGCGGCGACATCTATCTGATGCCCTCCAAGTCCGAGCCCTGCGGCCTGTCTCAGATGAATGCTATGCGTTACGGCACTGTTCCCGTTGTCCATGCCACCGGCGGCCTAAAGGACACTGTTCCCGGCGTCGATGAGAATGGCGAGGGCGGTCTGGGCTTCACCTTCCAGAGCTACAATGCCGATGACTTCATGGCTTCCCTGAAGCGTGCTCTGAACCTGTACAACAACAACCGTGAGGGCTTCCGTGCTCTGCAGAAGAAGGAAATGGAAACCGACTTCAGCTGGGACGTTCCCGCCGGCAAGTACATGGAGCTGTTCAACAAGATGCTGAGCTGGTAAGCTGCATCGACTGAACCGATAAACAGAATGAATCCCGCCTGTGAAAGCAGGCGGGATTTTTTGCGCCGGAAGCATTTGCAAAATGTTCAAGAATAATTCAAAATCCCCCCATTGACTTTTTTAGCACTCTCTGATATAGTGTGCTTAGCACTCAGGGAAATGGAGTGCTAAAGAAACGGAGGAAGTCCTATGGAACTGACCGAACGGAAAAAGAAGGTTCTGCGGTCCATCGTAGATCTGTATATCCGCACGGCGGAGCCGGTGGGATCCAAGGCCATTGCGGCCCTGCCCGATATGAAGTATTCCTCCGCCACCATACGAAATGAAATGGCCGATCTGACGGCCCTTGGATATCTGGAACAGCCCCACACCAGCGCCGGGCGGATCCCCTCCGCTGCCGGCTACCGGCTGTATGTGGATGAGCTGATGATGGACTACCGTCTCTCCATCGATGAGACGAAATCCATCAACACCGCCATCGAGGAAAAGATGCAACGGGTGGATAAACTGGTGGAAAAGGTAGCGAAACTGGTATCCCAGGCTACCAACCTGCCTGCTATTTCCGCTGCTTCCCGGTCCTCGGATGCGGTTGTCAAGCGGTTTGAACTGATCTACGCCGGCTCCGGCAGCTTTATTCTGGTGCTGATGATGCCCGGCGATCAGGTGGTCAATAAGCTTATCAAGCTTCCTCTGAATGTGGAGGAAAGCGACCTGAAGGTTCTCAGCGCCGTGCTGAATGCGGCCATGACCGATCTTCCGCTGGAAGAGATGACGGCAGAATTGCTGGAGCGGGTCATGCGTTCCGCCGGAGCCGCCGGGCCTCTGGTGCCGGTGATCCTGGACTTCACCCAGGAGATGCTGAAAAACCACGGCTCCACCAACATGGCGGTCTACGGCCAGTCCCGGCTGCTGGGACTTCCCGAATACCGGGATGTGGACAAAGCCCAGAAGATCCTGTCCTCCATTGACGAGGATACCCTCTCCAACCTGCCTGCCGTCATGCGCAATGCCAACGGCACCAAGGTTCTGGTGGGCCCTGAAAATGTGGCCCAGGAGTTGAAGGATTCTTCCGTGGTCATGACCAAATTCGACATCGGCGAAGGCATGCAGGGCATGATCGGTGTGGTTGGCCCCACACGAATGGACTATGCCCAGGTCACTGCCCGCCTGAGTTACTTCGCTGAGACGCTCAGCAAGGCATTCGCCAAGCCCGAACAACCACAATTACCGGAGGCGATCTCCGAAGAACCCCATAAGGAGGCCTAACCGTGGCAGAACTGGAAAAAGAAATGAAGGAAGAAACCATCGAAGAAACTGCCGAGGCTGTTGAGGAAACTGCCGAAGTCAATCCCTTCGAGGAAAAATACAATGCAGAGCGGGATGCCCATCTGCGTCTGGCTGCGGAGTTCGACAACTTCCGCAAGCGCACCATCAAGGAAAAGGAAGCCTCCTACGGCAACGGAAAGGCCGATGCCGTGGCAAAGATGCTTCCCGTCTACGACAATCTGGAACGGGCCCTGAATCAGCCCACCGAAGACGCCGCCTACAAGAAAGGCGTTGAACTGACCATGACCGAGCTGGTCAAGATCCTGAACGGCCTGGGTGTGGAGATCTTCGGAAATGTGGGCGATGCGTTCGACCCCAACCTGCACAATGCTGTGATGCACATCGATGACGAAGCCATGGAAGAGAACACCATCTCTCAGGTGTTCCAGAAGGGCTTTAAGATCGGTGACAAGATCGTGCGGTTTGCCATGGTCCAGGTTGCAAATTAAGCCGGTAAGGACCGGCAGCCAATACGAGCCTTCGCCTGGTCAATCATCCAGCGCCTTTGGGTGGGCAACCCGATTCGGTGCTGCTCAGTCCCGGAAAAAGGTTCGGAATCACATTTGTAAATAATTTAGGTTTATATAGGAGGAAAACATTATGTCTAAGATTATCGGTATCGACCTCGGTACTACCAATTCCTGCGTCGCTGTTCTGGAAGGCGGCGAACCCGTTGTTATCGCCAACGCTGAAGGCGCCCGTACTACCCCCTCTGTCGTTGCATTCTCCAAGACCGGCGAGCGTATGGTGGGTCAGGTGGCAAAGCGTCAGGCTGTCACCAATGCTGACCGCACCGTGGCTTCCATCAAGCGCCACATGGGCGAAAACTACCATGTCACCATCGACGGCAAGGGCTACACCCCCCAGGAGATTTCCGCTATGACCCTGGCCAAGCTGAAGGCGGATGCTGAGGCTTACCTGGGCCAGACCGTCACTGAGGCTGTTATCACCGTTCCCGCTTACTTCTCTGATGCTCAGCGTCAGGCTACCAAGGACGCAGGCAAGATCGCCGGTCTGGATGTCAAGCGTATCATCAACGAGCCCACCGC